>JBCBSO010000039.1:0-13033 GCA_039819205.1 Actinomycetota bacterium | reverse complement strand
CGCACCTTGTGCGGAGGCGTCTGCTCCCGAGTCGAACACCGGGCCGGCCTCGTCGACCTCGTCGTCGATGAACATCAGGTGGAACGCAAAGACGAAGAAGAACAGGTAGATCCCGATGCCGGCGAGAACGACGCCGGCCGGAATCAAGATCTTCAGGTTGCGGCGAATCCACTGCATGGGCCGACACGCTAGGGGTGGGCGGTCGGTCCTCGCCGGCCGCCCACCCGACATCTCGATTCGTTCGGCGTCCGTTCTCAGATCCGCAAGATCTACCGGCGCCGGTCGCGGGCGCGAAACGTCGCTACACCGGCACCGGGTCGTGGTCGCGATCATCCGACGGGTCGCTGCTATCGGCCGGACCATCGCGATCTGCCTGTTCGATCACCGACGTATGCGCCCCACCCTCCACGTTCAATGTGGGCAACAGCCGATCGAGCCAACCCGGCAACCACCAGTTGCGGGCGCCGAGGAGCTGCATGGTCGCCGGAACCAACAACATACGCACGAGCGTCGCGTCGAGGAACACCGCGGTCGCCAAGCCGAGGCCGAACATCTTGATGATCCGGTTGTCTTCCAGCACGAACGAGCCGAAGACCACGACCATGATGGCGGCCGCTGCCGTGATCACCCGTGCGGTTGCCGCGAGGCCATCGGCCACCGAGTTGATTGCGTCGCCGGTGCGGTCGTACTCCTCTTTCACCCGCGAGAGGAGGAACACCTCGTAGTCCATCGACAGACCGAACACGATGGCGAACATCATCATCGGCAGGAAGGGCTCGATCGGTCCAGCAGAGGTGCCAAACAGCTCGACGCCCCAGCCCCACTGGAACACCGCGACGACGATGCCGTAGGCACCACCGATCGACAGCATGTTCATGATCACCGCCTTGAGCGGCACCAGCAGCGAGCGGAACACCATCATCAGCAGGATGAACGACAAGGTCAGCACCGCAGCAAAGAAGATCGGGATGCGATCGGCGAGATAGTCGCTGAAGTCGATGTTGGCGGCCACCGTGCCCGTCACGTTGACCACGACGGGCGTGCCGTCGGCAGCCTCGACCAACACTTCGCCCCGGAGCTGCTCGACGAGCTCCGATGTGGCCTCGTCCTGCGGTCCCGTCACGGGTGTGACCTGGATGATCGCTGCCTCGGGGTTCGCCGGGGCGTTCGGAATCGGCCCGACCACGCTGGCCACCCCCTCGGTGGCCTCCACGGCGGCGGCCACACCGACGAGGGTGTCGAGGTCGGTCGGCGAGCCGAGTTCAGCGGTGAGCAGCAGCGGTCCGTTCGTTCCCGCACCGAAGGCCTCGGTGGTGAGGTCGTAGGCGGCGCGCGTCGTGGTGTCTTCGGCGAAGTTGCTCTCATCGCTGAACCCGAGCCGCAACCCGAACAGCGGAATCGTGAGCACGAGCAAGAACACCGTGGTGGCGAAGGCGATCGACCACGGTCGGGCCTGCACGAACCGGCTCCACCGATACGACAACGTCTCACGCAGCGGCTTCTCGCGCCGGGGCGGGAGCTCACGACGGAGCGGCGCAATTGCCAACGACGCCAGCAGCACAACCGCCGCCAGAGGCGCACCGACGAGCAGCGGATCGATGCCGAGGCCGAGGCCGAGCAGGGCGAGCGAGACGAGCCCGGCAGCGATGAGTCCGCGCACTCGAGTGACCTCAACGCGGCGCTGGGCGAACCCGAGCAGTGCCGGCAGCAGGGTGACCGAGGCGATCATCGTGACGAGCACCGTGACCGCGGCGCCCGTCGCCAGCCCGTTGATGAACGACAGCCCCATGATGAACATGCCGAGAAGCGAGATCACCACGGTGAAGCCGGCGAACACGACGGCACGGCCGGCAGTGTCAATCGCCGAGATCGTCGCCTGCTCCGGCTCGAGGCCGGCCCGGAGACCCTCGCGGTACCTGGTGACGATGAACAGCGCGTAGTCGATGCCCACGCCGATGCCGATCATCGCGCCCAACGTGATGGCGAAGTCGGGGACGGTCATCACATTGGAAATCAAGGTGATCAAGGCAGCACCGATGCCCACACCGAAGAGCGCGACACCGATCGGCAAGCCCATCGCCAACACCGAACCGAACGACACGATCAGGATGACGATGGCGAAGGCCAGTCCGATCAGCTCGGACTCGGGTGGTTCGAACTCGCCAAGTGCCTGACCACCGACTTCGACGGTCAGCCCATCGATTTCGGTCGGTCGCAGATCGAGGATCTCGGCGCCGATCTCGGTGGCTTCCACCTCGTCGACGCTTTCAGCCAGATCGACTTGGGCGTACGCCACTTGGCCAGCCAGCGCGCCATCGGTGGCCGTGAGACCGAGCGCTTGGCCCTGGGGCGTGTACGGACTGACGAGGGTGACACCGTCGATCGAATCGACTTCGTCGAACAGCTCGGTCATCGCCTCGACGACTTCGGGGTCGTCGACGCCCTGGTCGGCCTGGAACACGATCGTCCCGGACATGCCGCTGCCGAACCCGTCGAAGTACGCGTCGAGGGTGTCGAAGCCGCTCTTGGACTCCGAGTCGGGGATCGAGAACGAGTTGTCGCTCGGTGCGCCGAACGCTCCCGACATGGCCAACACACCGACGAGGATCGCCACCCAGGCGATCGCCACGCGGCGACGACGGCGGAAGGCGAACCCGCCGAGGCGGGCCCACATCGACGGCGCGGCAGGCGCAGTGGAGTGAACGGAGTCGTCGATGGGCGGCTCGACGGGCGGCTCATCCAGGGGGGATATAGTGGACGAAGTGTTCATTAGTGGACAAGTTGACCAGTAGTGAGAGAATGATGCAAGTGGTTATCGGCACCTGTGGCCGATGACACAAGCGCCAACCCGACCAGCTTCGTAATGCACCCCCGACCTGATATCGATGCCTGCGCAGCGGGCCACTGTGAGCCCGACCCGCGAGTGGAGCGCACGCGCGCGGCGATCACTGACGCGGCCGGAACGCTGCTACGTGCCGACGGTCCCGACGCCGTCACCCACGCCACCGTGGCCAGCGCAGCCAACGTCAGCCGCACCACCGCCTACAAGCACTACCCCACGCGCGCTGCGCTGCTGCGGGCGGCGATCGAGTCGATGGACAAGCACGAATTCGGCGACTTCGAATTCGGCGACGATCTGGCGACCGATCTGCGCAACATCTTCATGGAGTTCGTCGCGAATCTGTCCGACGTCGAGCAATCGAAGCTGATGGCCACGATGATGTTGCAGGCGCTGCACGATGCGGCGTTGGCCGAGGTGCGCGACGAGTTCATGGCCGAATTGCGTCCCGTGATCAGCGATGCGTTCCGACACGCGATCGAGCGTGGCGAGCTGCGCGCCGACCTCGATCTCGAACTCGCCTGGCGCACGATCTCCGGATCGCTGGTGTTCACCCGCTTCCTCACGAGCGACCCGGTGAACGCCGAGTTCCTCGACCGCGTGATCGACTACTTCATCAGCGTCAACGCGCCATGACCGCCGATCCTCACTTCACCGGTACCGGTCGACAAGCGCACGTCCGACGGACGCAAGAGATGTGCGCACGGCGACGGGGCTCGTCACTTCGAGGATGCTGACAAGACCCGCGAGTTCGTTGGCGATCGTCGACTCGTCGTAGCCGCGGATCACGACCTCGATCGCTCCGTCATCGTTGGGGCCGCCCACCTGGAGCCGCGTACCGAACAGCATCTGCAGAGTGGCGACACCGTCCGGCCGACACACCCCGCGGACCTCGAGCGGCGCTCGCTTCCGATCGATCTCATCGGCGACGTCGCGCCACGCGGCGGCGAGGTCGAAATCGTCCGGTTTCCGCACGGGGTCATCGGTGGGAGCCACTGCCGACACGCGGTCGACGCGGAACGTTCGTTGGCCGCGTTCGGTCTGACCGAGGAGGTACCACGACGACCCCTTGGCCACGACGCCGAGCGGGTGGACCAACCGGTTGGAGACCGCACCCCCACGATCGACGTAACCCAGTCTGATCTGCACCCCGCGGATGACCGCATCGTGAATCTCTTCGAGCAGGCGGGGTGGCAAAGGATTGTCACGTCGCGGCGTCTCCCACCGCTGTGGATCAACAACGATGGTGTTCGCCGCTGCCTCGGCGTCGGCACGAAACGGCTCGGGCAAGGCCTGCACCAGCTTGCGCAGTGCGGCCTTGACCTCGGGCGTCACCGTCGACGCGGGCCCGGCGGTGACGAACAGCGCACGCGCCTCGCTCGCCGTCAGCCCGGAGAGATCGGTGCGCGCTCCACCGACGAGGCGCCAGCCGCCGCCCCGACCCTGGATCGAGTAGACGGGCACGCCGGCCATCGCCAAAGCGTCGAGATCCCGGCGCGCCGTACGTTCGGAGACCTCGAGCTCGCGGGCGACCTCGGCCGCGGTGACCTGCTCGCGTTGTTGCAGCAGCAGCAGCGTGGCCACGAGACGGTCGGTACGCACATCGACATAATGGCGCGAAAACCGGTCACACAGTGGCCGGTTTTCGCGCGCACGATGCACTCATGACGCACACACCCACCCGCACGGCAGCACCCACCCCAGCAACCCCTGGCAACTTCCCCACGCCCACGTCGATCGCCGTGAACGGTGTCGAACTCGAGGTGTTCGAGGCTGGTCGGCCACATCAGGGACCGCCGGTCGTGTTGTGCCATGGCTGGCCCGAGCACGCGTTCTCGTGGCGGCACCAGATTCCGGCACTCGCCGCCGCCGGGTACCACGTGATCGTCCCCAACCAGCGTGGGTACGGCAACTCGTCGCGCCCCAACGAGGTCGCCGCATACGACATCGAGCAGCTCACCGGCGACCTCGTTGCGCTCCTCGACCACTACGGATACGACGACGCCACGTTTGTCGGCCACGACTGGGGCGCCTTCGTCGTGTGGAGCCTGGCCACTCTCCATCCCAATCGAGTGCGCAACGTTGCGGCGCTGAGCGTGCCGTACATGCCACGAGGCGAACAGCCGTGGATCGAGTTCATGGAGTCGGCGTTCGGTCCCGAGTACTACATGGTTCACTTCAATCGGCAGCCGGGAGTGGCCGACGCGGTGCTCGACGAACACACCGCCCGATTCCTCGGCAATCTGTTCCGCACGAACGTGCCGCTCGGCGACCCGCAGCCGGGGATGGCCATGATCAACCTCGCCCTCGCCGACACACCGCTTGGTGAGCCGCTGATGAGCGATGCCGACCTGGCGGTGTACGTCGCCGCATTCGAGTCGACAGGGTTCACGCCCAGCATCAACTGGTACCGCAACATGGACCAGAACTGGCACCTGCTGGCCAACGCCGAGCCGATCGTCCATCAACCGGCGCTGATGATCTACGGCGACTGCGACCCGGTTCCGCCGTCACCGACCTTGGCCGAGTTCGTGCCCAACGTGGAAGTGTTCACTCTGAACAGCGGTCATCACATCCAGCAGGAGCGGCCGGCGGAGACGAATGACGCGCTCCTCGACTGGCTGGCGCGCCATGCCCCGGCCACGTCCGCCTAGCACTCCCATTGCGCCAGCAGTGCGCGAGCGATGCCGGTGATGTCGAGGTCGGCGTCATCGGTGTTCGCCGCATCGCGGAACACGCTGGCGGCTGCATCGAGGATCTCCGTCGACACGCCATCCGACATCTGCTCGACGTAGCCGAAGTCCTTGGCCACGAGACGGATCGGGAAGTTGGGTGCGAAGTCGCGTGCGGCGAACAACCCGAGCGCCCGCTGCAGGCCGGGCCCGGTGATCGGCAAGCCGGTAAACACTTCGATGGCGGTCGACTCGTCGATCCCCGCCCGGGCGACGACACCCACAGCTTCGGCGTATGCCGCGACCTGCACGCCGAACACGGCGTTGATCGCCAACTTCATCACGGCGGCATCTTCAGGGCGGCCGACGTGGCGCACGGTGCCCGAGTACGCCCCGAGCACCGGCTCGACACGCCGCAGCACCTCGGTGTCACCGCCGACAAGGCTGAAGAGGGCGCCGGCTTCGGCCTGCGGTCGCGATCCAACGACCGGCGCAGTGAGTACATCGACGTCGGCCGCCGCCGCATGCTCGGCGAGCTCCCGAGACCACTGCACAGATACGGTCGACGCCTCGACGGCCACCGCGTCGGTCCGGACCGCATCGAGTGCACCGTCGTCGCCCAACCACACATCACGGCTCGCCCCATCATCGGCGACCATGCACAACACCACGTCGGCATCGGTCACTGCAGCCGCCGGCGACGACGCGGTGGTCGCGCCGATCGCACCGGCCACACGGGTGGCGGCCGCCGACGACCGATTCCACACCGTCACCGCGTGACCGGCCGCCGCCAATCGACCGGCAACCCGTTCGCCCATTGCGCCAAGACCGAGGACTGTCACGTTGCTCACGTCGGCAATATACACAACTTTGAGTCTTTAAAGACCATAAGTCTCTTTATTAGTGCGGTCACCACGTTTCGCGGACTTCGCTTGACATGTTTTCACATGACAATGATGATATAACGTGCTAGGGTCACCCTATGAGCGACAACATCGGAGCACTGTTGACTCGGCGCGCGTATCGCGAGCCAACCCAGACCGCCATCGTCGAACCGGCGAACGGCCGACGACTCACGTTCGACGAGCTCAACGGGCGATCGAATCGCGTGGCCAACGCCCTCACGGCTGGCGGCATCAGCCCCGGCGACCGGGTCGGGCTGTTGCTGATGAACGGTACGGAGTTCGTCGAGTCGTTCTTCGCCGCCGCCAAGATCGGGGCCGTCAATGTGCCGCTCAACTGGCGTCTCGTCGCCGACGAGCTCGAGTTCATCGTCAGCGATGCCGGCACCACCGTGTTGATCTACGGCGCCGAATTCGCCGAGGTCGTCGACGAACTCCGCGCTCGCGGGAACACGCCGATCACCACGTGGATCCAACACGGCGGCACCGCCACCGATGACATCGTCGACTACGACGAATGGATCGCCGCCGCCAGCGACGCCGAGCCAAACATCGCTGCGTCTGGCGACGACCTGTTGTTCATCATGTACACCTCGGGCACCACCGGGCTGCCCAAGGGCGTCATGCACTCGCATCACACGGTGTTCTGGGCGAACCTGACCATTGCCTCCACCACCGACTTCCGCAAAGGCGACATCTTTCTCAACGCGCTGCCGCTGTTCCACGTTGGGGCGCTCACCCCGGTGCTCGGGTGTGTGTACAACGCCACAACGGTCGTCTTGCTCCGGGCCTTCGATCCGACGCAGGCGTGGGAGTTGATCGGCTCCGAGCACGTGTCGATCACGCTCATGGTGCCGGCGATGTTGCAGTTCATGTTGGCCGTCCACGACCCGGACCAGCACGACGCCAGCGGCCTGCGCTGGTGCATGAGTGGCGCAGCTCCGGTTCCCGTGTCGCTCATCGAGGCGTACAACGCCCTCGGCATTGAGATCCAGCAGGTGTATGGGCTGACCGAGTCGTGCGGACCGGCCTGCGTGATCTCGTCGCACGATGCGGCGCAGCACATCGGGTCGACCGGCAAGGCCTTCTACTTCACCGACGTGCGGGTGGTCGACGGCCATGGTGGCGACTGCGCACCTGGCCAATCCGGCGAGGTGATCATTCGCGGCGAGCACGTAATGCAGGGATATTGGAACCGCCCCGACGCCACCGCGGAAACGATCGTCGACGGCTGGCTGCGCACCGGCGATGTGGCCACGATGGACGCCGACGGATTTGTCACCATCGTCGATCGCATCAAAGACATGCTGATCTCAGGCGGCGAAAACGTATACCCCGCAGAGATCGAGAACGTGCTCCTCAGCCACGACAAAATCGCCGATGCCGGCATCATCGGCATTCCGTCGGAGAAGTGGGGCGAGTCACCACTCGCCGTAATTGTTGCCAGCGATCCGAGCCTGACCGCCGACGACGTCATCGACTTCACCCGCGGCAAGCTCGCCCCATTCAAGACGGTCAAGGCCGTCGAGTTCGTCGACGAACTACCGCGCAACCCCAGCGGCAAGATTTTGAAGCGCGAGCTGCGCGACCGCTTCGATGCGCGCGTCGACTGAGTCCCATCCCCCATCCAGGAGACTCCCATGCCCCAACCAACTCTGGCCATCGAACATCACGCCATCGTCGAGGCGCTGCAGCGCTATGTCGATGGCGCCACCGGCACCAACAGCGCGATCATGCGCCCGTCGTTCGACGATCGGGCCACCGTGTACAGCATCGACGGCGACGGAGCGATCGCGGGCGGCCCCGCAGACGTCGCATTGTTCGACCCGGTCGACAACGCGCTGCCGCCGTCTCCCGATGCGCAGAGCGCAACGATTCACATCGATGTCGTCCGCACTGCGGCGAGTGCGCGGGTCGATACCGACGGCTTGGCCGGCGCGAACTACACCGACTTCTTCCATTTGCTGAAGGTGCATGGCGAATGGAAGATCGTCAGCAAGGTGTTCCACGCCTACGACTGAGCGCAGCGCAGTGACTACGTGATCTCGGTGCCGTCGGGCCGGTGCGTATGCCATTGCCCGTCGGCGTCGCGGTGAACGCGAAAGCCGCGTTCTTTCTGCAGGTTGTGCGCACGGCACAACGGCGCGCCGTTGCGCGGCACGGTGGCCCCGTGAGCGGCCCAACTGCGACTGTGGTCGGCATCGCACCACGACACCGGCCGGTCGCAGCCAGCCCACGCACACTCGGTTTCGAGAAGCATCACCGCCTCGCGTGCGGCGCCGGTGAACAACCGTGCCCGCCGCCCCAGATCGGTGACCACACCTTGGGTGTCGTAGACGACGCGGCGGATGTGGCCGGTCAGTGCGGCGTTGATCGCCTCGTCGGGATGCAGCCGGTGTCCGCCCTGGGTGCGTACCACGACGTCGCGGTAGGCGGCGGAATGGACTCGGTCGCCGGTGAGACCTGCTTCGAACGAGGCCTGATCGGTCAACACGTTCACCGTCGGATTCGCTCGCCGGACACCTGGGTCAGCGACCGCCGCGGCATTGGCCATGGCGACAATGGCATCGGCGTGTTGTTGCGCTGAGGTCCGCCGCCGCGGATCGTCACGATCGAGTTCTCGATCGGCGCGCCACTCAGCGTCGGCGAAGTAGGCCAACACCTCAGCCAACTCCGCACCGGCCAGGTCATCGAGCAGTCCAGTCAGCCGCCACCCACCAGCCATACGTGGCCGCAACGTGACGTGCCGCTGCTCAGCCAAGGCGGCGATGCGACCGCGTCCGCGGTCGTCGGCAGCCAACCGCTCCCACGTCTTCACATAACCGTCGAACTCATCAAACCCGCACCGGCACGCATCGGCGAGCAGATCATCCAACGCACTGTCCAACGCCTCATCGGCAATCCGCGGGTTCGCCGCACCACGAGCCATCGCTTCAACCTGAGCGATCGGCACCAACCCATCGGCGAAGGCGGTGCGCCACTGCGGAGCGCGGTCCAAGAAGCGGGCGACTTGCGTCCGCCGATGCGCCTCCGCCCCCGACAACTGGTGGCGGTGCCGCAACCAGGCATGGGTCGACAACACACCATCGGTCTCCCGGAATCGCGACTGTGCGTCGACATCGGCAGCCACCTCCACCGCGGCTGCTTCACTGATCCGCCGCGCTCGTTCCACATGCCTCGCCCACTCATCAGCGACCCCATCGGGCAACACCGATGGATCGATCGCCGCGAGCTTGGCGATCGCCGACATCAACGCCGCCCCCGCATCAGCAACCAGCTCTGCTGCGGCCGCGGTCGCCGCGGCTGCATCGGGGTTGTTGATGGCGGCGTTCGTCACACTTCCCATCATGACGAGGGGGTGTCACACTCAACCGCCGAAAACAGGCCCTCGACCGAGATCTCTTCAAGAAATCTCGACGACTCGTCGTCCGGACCAACCGGCCATGCGCTGCGCTGCCCAGAGTACGGTCGAAGAGATGGGGGACGGGCCGAAGATCACGCTGCTCGAACGGACCAAGATCCAAGCTGAGGTCCTCGTGCCGCTCATACGGGCGATGGAGGCGGAGTTGGGTCGCGAGCGAACGCACCACCTCGTCCGCGACGCGCTCGGCGGACAAATTCGTGAATCCGTCCGTGCGGCGACTGCTCCTGGTCAATCCCGGGCAACCGTTGAGTGGGCGCTGCGGATCAGCAGGGCCGGAGACGCTCAGGATCACGAGCGCCTCGACGCAGCCGAGGACGAGATCAACCTCAATGTCACGCGGTGTGCGTTCGCCGAGTTCTTCCAAGAACTCGGCGAACCGGAACTTGGATTCCTGCTGGTGTGCTCCCTCGACTACGACATCGCCGATGGGGCTGGCGTGGCGCTGGAGCGCTCACACACGATCATGCAAGGGAGCGACCACTGCGACTTCCGCTTCAGCAACGTTTCACGGACGCAGCACCACTAGTTCGTCACTGAGCCACTCGACTGTCAACTCTGCTGCCGTCGCTTCGGCCGCGAACTGATCCGGGTCCACGACCCAACATCGGGACGTACCGCTCGCTTCATCGAGCACCGCGCCGTCGGCGTCGACGCGCCGGTAGGTCATCGTCCAGTCCAGGACGTCGGTGCCGAACGGGGTCGCCTCCATCTCACCCTCGATGCGATGTCGTCCACATGCCACCGACACAAACTGCTGGCGCGGGATGGCCGTCGCCGTCCACGGTTGCATCACCTCGATGAGGGCGCTGCCGTCCGAAGCCAGTCGCGCCGCAACCTCGACGAGCAGCGACCGCCGGTCGTCGGGCGAGAGATGCATGATCGCCGCCAGCATCATTACGCCACCGACCTCTTCGGGGATGGCCCGCCACGCGTCGGGTACGGGGGATGACACGATGCTCACCCGTCGAGCGAGATCCGAATCCTCGGCGACACGGTTCGCCAGTACCGCGCGCATCGAGTGCGATGGCTCGACCACGTACACGTCAGATGACCGTGCCCGCGCCGCAATCACCGCAAGGCGCCCCGTCCCGGCGCCGAGGTCGACCAGCGGCGCGCTGTCTGGAACCGTCAACGCCCAACGGCGCACCTGATCACCAAGTGCTGCGACACGGTCGATGCTGGCGGCGTCGTAGAACTCAGCCGTTCGGTCGTACACCACCTCGTTGGAGTCCGACACAGAACGCACCATTGGTCTATGACTCGGCGGCCGCGCCGACCACCGTGGCCACGTTGCCATCGACCGGACAACGACTGCACACCACGGTGAGCTCGTCCTGCTCGTCGGCCGACTCGTCGACCCTCCGTGGCAGGAGCGCGAAGGCGATCAAGGCTGAGCCAGCCACGACCACCACCGACACCACCACCGCCCGACCGAAGCCCTCGTCGAGGGCGAGCGGGTCGCTGAGCGCGGTGCCGGTGAGTCCCACCAAACTGGGGACAGCGGCGACGAGCAGTAGCCCCCCGGTGCGCGACACGGCGTTGTTCACGCCAGAAGCGGCGCCTGCCCGCTCGCTGGGTGCCGCGCCGAGGGCGGTCGCTGTAAGTGGGGCGACCATCACCGCCAAGCCCGCTCCGTACACGAGCGCCGCTGGCAGCACGTCTGCGACGTACGACGCCGAGGCGTCGACGCGCAACATCAGCAACATCCCCGCGGCAACGATGAGCGGACCGATCGTCAGCGGGAGACGCGGACCAATACGCGTCGCCATCTCACCGGCGCGTGCAGAGAACAACAGCATCATCACGGTGACCGGCAGCAACGCTGCGCCTGCGCCGACCGGTGACCATCCAGCGGTGACCTGAAGCTGCAACGGAAGCAGGAAGAACACCACGCCCATCCCGCCGTACACCGTGAACGTCAGCGAGTTGACGACGCTGAACGTGCGGTCGGCGAACAAATCCACCGGCAACATCGCGTGGTCGCGGCCGCGCTCGATGCGCAACAACACCGGGATCGCCACCACTCCGATCACACCAGCTGCGATGTCGAGCGACGACCATCCGTCGTTGGGGCCCTCGATCAGCGCATACGACAGACCACCGAGCATCAACACCGTCAGCGCTGCTCCTGCACCGTCGAGACGTGTGTCCTGCGCGGTTTCGTCTCGCGTCTCGGGAACACGCGCCGACAACAGGAGCGCCGCCACCGCCACCGGGACATTGATCAGGAACGCCCAGCGCCAGGAGGCATCGACCAGCAGCCCACCGACGAGCGGGCCGACTGCGCTGGCAATGCCGCCGAGTCCGGACCAGGCGCCGACACCGCGCCCGCGATCCTCGGCGCGCAACGTCACCTGAATGATCGCCAAGCTGCCCGGGGTGAGCAGCGCCCCGCCAATCCCCTGCAGTATCCGGAAGGCGATCAGCGATTCGACGTTCCACGCCACGGCGCACAACAACGACGCCACCGCGAACCACACGATGCCGATGCGGTAGACCCGCAGCCGACCGCTGCGGTCGCCGAGCGAACCGCCAATGAGAATCAACGCCGCAAGCGGAAGGGCGTACGCGTTGATCACCCAGGTCTGCTGGGCAGACGTGGCGTCGAACTCGGCCGCAATGGTCGGCAGCGCAACACCAACAACGGTGCTGGTGAGCATCGCCACGGCCGAGCCGAGGATGGCCATCGCCAAGATCGAACGACCCCGACTCGAGTCCAGCCGGATCGAGCCGGCCTGATCCGCGGCGCCGTCGGCCGCCCCAACCGTGCCCGAATCACTCATCGCGTAACCACATATCCACCAAGGATCGCAGCTGATCGATGCCGGCGCCGGTTGACGTGCTGACCCACAACACATCGCCGGGGTCGAGATCGCACCCCTCGGCCAATTCGCGCTTGCGCCGTGCCCGCTTCGACGACTTGACCTTGTCGGCCTTGGTGGCGATCACGCTGTGCGGCAGATCGTTGTACCGCAGCCAGTCGAGCATCTGTACGTCGAGTGGCGTCGGACCGATTGCGCCATCGACCAGCACGACCACACGCACCAGCTCCTCGCGGCCCAACAGGTACCCCTCGATCATCCGCGGCCACGTCGCCCGGGTGGCCTTGGAGGCCTTGGCGTATCCGTAGCCGGGTAGATCGACGAGCGTCGCCCCGCTCGGCGTGGTGAACACATTGATCAGCTGCGTGCGGCCG
>JBCBSO010000038.1:4971-13045 GCA_039819205.1 Actinomycetota bacterium | reverse complement strand
GGACGAGGCAGACGACACGGACGTGGCGGACGACGCGGAGCGCGACGAGGAGGGCGGGCGCGACGCTGGCGGTGAGGCTGACGACAATGTCGAGCCCGTCGAAGCCGACGACAGCGCGACCGACGAGGCCGACGAGTCGATGGCAGTCGACAGTCCCGCCGACGACGCACCCGGGGCGGTCGAGGATGCCGACGCGGTCGAGGATGCCGACGCGGCCGAGGATGCCGACGCGGTCGAGGATGCCGACGCGGTCGAGGATGCCGACGCGGTCGAGGATGCTGAGGCGGTCGAGGATGCCGACGTGGCCGATGCCGACACTGATGTCGGCGACGGTGACGAACCCGTCGGAGTTCCGGGCTGACCGTTGCCACACAGCAGTAGTGTCGGCCTCGTGGCTTCTCTCGATATCGATGCAATGTTGGAGCGGTTTCGCGAGCGCGCGGCGGCGGTGAAGAAGCGGCCGTTGCCGCCGGTCGCTGGCGAAGAACGCCAGGAGTTCATTCGTCAGTCGCAGCTCGACTTTCAGGACTTCGCCATCGTCGGCGACTCCGACGCCAGCCTGGATGATGGCGTGCTCACGTTGCGCATCGATCTGCGTCCCGCCGACGAGCGCTGAGAGATGCGCACCGAGATCACCTACAGCCCGGCCTTCGCCATGGCCACGCTGCACCTCGACCAGGGCGAGGCGGTGCGGGCGGAGGCTGGCGCGATGATGGCCATGACGGCCAACGTCGATATCGCTACGAGCACGCAGGGCGGGGTATTGAAGGGGCTGCGCCGCTCCGTGCTGGGTGGTGAGTCGTTCTTCATGAACACCTTCACCAGCAACGGTGCCCAGGAGAACATCGTCGTTGCGCCGGCGCTTCCCGGCGACATCATCACATGGCCGATCGCCGACACGCCGGTGTATCTCCAGTCCGGCTCGTATCTGGCGTCGTCGGGCAGCGTCGACATCGACTCCAAGTGGGGCGGCTCCAAGACGTTCTTCAGCAAAGAGGGCCTGTTCATGCTGAAGTGCACCGGCCACGGTGACCTGGTGGTCTCCAGCTACGGCGCCATCCACACGCTCGATCTCGCCGCCGGCGAGAAGTACGTGGTCGATACCGGGCACATGGTCGGCTGGCAAGAGGGCGTGAGCTACTCGGTTCGCAAGGCCGGCAACTGGAAATCGACCGTACTTGGCGGCGAGGGACTCGTGGTCGATCTGACTGGGCCCGGACGGGCCTACATCCAAACCCGTAGCCCGGAAGGCTTCATCGACTGGCTCGCGCCCAAGCTGCCTGGCAACCGGTCATAGTCCGGGACCCGTTCATAGTGAGGTCTGGCCCGGCGCTGATATAGTCGGTATCCCTCTGGGGCGCGGTAGCGTCGACGGAGCGCAATGCGGACGTGGCTCAGTTGGTAGAGCGTCACCTTGCCAAGGTGAAGGTCGCCGGTTCGATCCCGGTCGTCCGCTCCACGAACGCCCTGGTCAGTCACCCTGACCAGGGCGTTTCAGGTTGTTGACGCCGGTGGTGGGGTTCGCCGGGCGGTACGTGTCTGACCGTTAGTGTCGGCTTCTTGCACAACGTCCCCGCAGGTAGCTCGACGGATCGCTCGATCGTTGCCGTGGTCGTCGCCATCGCTGCCTGCTGTGCGGTGCTGCTCTGGGCGACCTGGGGCTTTATGGGTGATGACTCGCACATCACGTTCACCTACTCGAAGAATCTCGCCGATGGCGTCGGACTGGTCTTCAATCAGGGGAAGCGCACGCTGAGCACCACCACCCCGCTGACCGCTGTGGTGATGGCGGGTCCGAGCCTGCTCGGTCTCGAGCTGCAACCCGTGGGCATACTCGTGTCGACGGTTGCTGCTGGTGCAATTGCCCTATTGCTGTGGGTCAACCTGCGGCCCTACGTGGGCGTGCTGGCCGCGCTGTTGGGCATCGCTGCGGTCGTCCTCCATCCGTTCACGGTGTCGGCGGCGTGGAACGAGATGCTCGTGTACACGGCATTGGCCCTCGCCACATTCCACGCCGTTGCCCGCCGTTGGTTCGCCGTTGCCGGCCTCCTCGCTGGCTTCTGTGCGTTGACCAGGCCGGATGGGGGACTGGTGGTGGTGATCGCCCTGGCGATCGCACTGCTGACGGCGATCCACGCACGGAACGAGCAGGTCGGTCGCCGCTGGCGACCGCTCGTGCGGTCGTCGGTGGCCGTCGCCGCAGTGGTGACGCCGTGGCTCGTTTTCTCCACGTGGTACTACGGCTCTCCTGTTCCGGTCACGCTGCGCGCCAAACAGGCACAACGTGAGTCGGGGCATGGACGCTCGTTCGTTGAACTCGTCGATCAGCGTTTCGACTTCTATTTCAGTCAGGGCCGCTGGGTCGTCGCCGCCGGAGTGGTCATCGTCGGACTGGTAGCGGGCGTCGCCGCGCTCAGCGCTCACGTGCGGCAGGCGCGCTCCGCTCAGCCGGCCGAGACTGAGGATCGTCTTGTCGCGCCGTTCCCCTTGTCGACGTTCGCCCCGCAGTCGGCGACACTGATCCTTGCCCTCGCCTGGAACCTGTTGATTGCCGTTGCCTATCTCGCACTCGACGTCAGCGCCTACGGCTGGTACGTGGTGCCGTTCGTGGTCACGGTGGGGGTGCTGACCAGTCTTGGGGCGGGCTGGCTCGTGGCGCGGGCGCAACGCTGGAGTGCTCTGGGCTCGAGGCTATTGGGTGCCGCGATCGCCGTGGCCGTTGTGGTGCCGCTGCTCCTCGGAGCCCGAGACTTCGCTGACCGCGACCCGATTCACACCGTGCTGTATCAGCCGGCGGCGGAGTGGATGGAGGCGAACGTGCCGTCCGATGCGGCAGTCGGAACGCTCGAAGTTGGACTGATCGGCTACTACTCCGGCCGAACCATCGTCGACTTTGCCGGCTTGCTGCAACCGGACGCGGCGACAGACGCCGAGCTCGACCAAGGCTTCGATGCCATCGCCGCAGAGGCGTGGAACCGATATCAGCCCGAATTCGTCGCCATGCTGCAACCGGGCATCCCGACGCTGCTCGATGCAGCCGACTTTGCGGAACGATGCGTGGTCGTTCACACCGTGACTGATCCGGCCGTTGTCGAGGTCATGGACATCTATGACTGCCGCATCGGCTGACTGTTCGCGCGTTGGTTGCTCGCGCGTTACCGTCCGTTGCGGAATCACAGTGATGTAGTTCATCTCGGTCGTGTTCAGTACGCGCCGTGAACGAGATCGTTCGGGCGATCGACCGGCGCCGCCGGCCCCGCCGACCCGACGTGCTCCGGGTGGCCATCGTCGCCGAGTCGTTCATGCCCGCCGTGAACGGCGTGACCAACTCGGTGCTGCGAATCGCCGAGCAGCTCACCGCAGCCGGTCACGAGTGTGTCGTGATCGCCCCCGGGCCTGGACCAGCGCTGGTCGAAGGCACCCCGGTGTTGCGGGTCCGTTCGTTCGACCTCCCGCGCTACGGCGACCTGCGGGTCGGGCTGCCGACCGCGCGGTTGGCAGCGATGTTCAAGCGCATTGCCCCCGACGTGGTGCATCTCGCCGCACCGGCCGTGCTCGGCGCAGCCGGTGCCCTCGCGGCTCGACGCGTTGGCATCCCCTCAGTAGCGGTCTACCAAACGGATCTGGCTGGCTTCGCCCGTCGACAGCGGCTGGGCCTGGCCCACCGCCCGCTGTGGAAGTGGACCGCGTGGGTCCACCAGCGCGCCGACCTCACGCTTGCGCCATCGACCTCAGCGGTGTGGGCGCTGCGCAGCCATGGCGTACCCGACGTGGCCTTGTGGGCGCGCGGTGTCGATCTCGAACGATTCCATCCGCAGCACAGATCCGACGCCTGGCGTCGCACCTTGGCATCCGACGGCGAGACGATCGTCGGTTTCGTCGGCCGCCTCGCGCCGGAAAAGCAAGTCGATCGACTCATCGCGACATCGGCACGACCCAATGTGCGTGTGGTCGTCGTCGGGGATGGTCCCGAACGGGCGCGCCTGCACGCCGCGATGCCGCGAGCCAAGTTTCTCGGTGTGCGTCATGGCAGCGAACTTGGAGAGTTGTACGCATCGTTCGACGTATTCGCCCACGCCGGACTCGATGAGACCTTCTGTCAGGCGGTGCAAGAAGCCCTCGCATCCGGGTTGCCGGTCGTGGCGCCTGCGTCGGGAGGCCCACTCGACCTGGTCCGTCACGGTCAGAACGGCTACCTGTGGAATCCGGCCGACCCCTCGTCGTTTACGGAAGCGATCTCGGAGCTGGTTGGTCATCCGGCACTTCGTCGACGACTCGGCGCTGCGGCGCGCAGCTCGGTCGAGGCTCGGCCGTGGTCGCGTTTGGCCGACGAGCTGATCGACCACTACCGGTCGGTTGGTGCTGTCTCGTCGATTCGCCGGCGGCGGGCGGCATGACGATCGCCGTCATCTCGATCCACGACGTGGCGCCAGCGACGTTGCCGGCGTGCCAACGGTTGCTCGATCTCGTCGAGACGATCGACGCGACTGCGTCGCTCCTGGTCGTGGCTGGACCGTGGCGGGAACCTTCAATCGACGACAGTGCGCACTTCGGGCCGTGGCTGCGCAGTGCGGAGGCGCGCGGCCACGAGATCGTGGTGCATGGCTGGGAGCATCGGGCCGTCAACGACCCGGCGGGCCGCACCGGTCGCACGCGGCGGATTGGCGATCGGCTGATCGCCCGCGGCTGCGCAGAGTTCGGTGCGCTCGGACGCGACGAGGCGTTGCGCCGCAGCGCGGCTGGGCTCTCGGTGCTGACCGGGCTCGGGACGTCGCCGATCGGGTTTACGCCGCCCGGTTGGCTTGCCTCGCCCGATGCCGAACAGGCGCTCGCTGCGGTCGGCTTTGAGTACACGACCACGCGGACCGCCGTGATCGATCTCGTGCGCAACCGGCGCGTGGAGATTCCGGCGCTGTCGCACCGGTCTGCCAGCCCGCTCGCCGGCGTGGCTGCCCGCACCATCATGGCGATTGGTGCTCATCGGTGTCGACATGGTGATCCGGTGCGGCTGGCGCTGCACCCGCCCGATGTGTTGGATGTGCGCCTGGCCACAGCGACAGAGCAGCTGATCGACGTGATCGGCGCGTCGACCCTGGTGCCGATCACGTACGACCGGCTGGTTGCCGCGCACCGCGACCGGCTGGATGGGATTGCCAGCGCCGACGCTGAGATGCTGGCGGATCTACCGATCGGACCGATCCACGACACTGCCCGCGTCGAGACGTACGGGGGTGCCGCGGCCGGTCTCGGGCGGACGGCTCGATCACACACCACGGGAGGCACCCGATGAAGATCCTGCAGCTGGCGAACTTCTACCACCCCCGCTCTGGTGGCTTGCGCACCGCGATCGATGCGCTCGCCCAGGGGTACACCGCTGCGGGCCACGACGTGTCGCTCGTCGTGCCGGGAGCTGCCCGCGATCTGCGGCGCACCGACGACCGCACGGTGGTGACCCTGCGTGGACCGCGCCTGCCGCGCTCAGGTGGCTACCGCACAATCCTCGGCCAACGGGCCGTCCACGAGGTGGTGCGGCGGCTCGATCCTGACGTGATCGAACTGTCGGACAAAACGACGCTCGCCCGGGCTGTCGCGGTAATGCCCGACCGGCCCCCCGTGGTGGTGTTCTCCCACGAGCGTCTCGATCGGGTTGTCGCCCAGCACGTGCCCGGCTCGTCGTCGACAGCCGGTCGGGTTGCCAGCCTCACGGACCGCTGGACGCGCCGGGCGCTGCACGGCGCTGACGCACTGGTGTGCGCTTCGCAGTTCGCGTCGAGCGAGTTCGATCGCTTGGCAGCGACCCCCAGCGCTCGACGTGTTCCCGCCGTCCGACTGATCCCGCTCGGCGTCGACCTGGAACGGTTCACGCCGGCGGCACGAAGTGATACGGCCGCCCTGGCCCAACTGCCGCCCCGCCGCCCCGGGGTGGCCCGGTGTGTGTACGTCGGACGGCTGTCGCCTGAGAAGCACCCGGGCGACGCTCTCGATGCGGTGCAGCGGGTACACGAGACCCGACGACACGTCGAACTCGTCATCGCCGGAGATGGTCCGTTACGACCCGAGCTTGAACGAGCCGCGGCTGGCTCGCCGGTGACCTTTCTTGGCCATGTCGTCGATCGTCGTGTGATCGCTTCTCTGATCGCTGACGCCGATGTGGCGATCGCGCCGTCGCCGAACGAGACCTTTGGGCTGGCGGCATTGGAAGCGATGGCTGCGGGTACGCCAGTGGTTGCGGTGGCTGGTGGCGCAGTGGCCGAGATCGTCGTACCGGGCGCAGGAGCGATCGGTCACTCCGGGGCCAACGGCTTGGCCGCAGCCTGTGTGCAGTTACTCGATGGCGACCGCGCTCGACACCGCGCAGCGGCAAGAGCCCGGGCCGAGGAGTTCCCGTGGACGCGCACCATCGATTCCATGCTGGCGCTGTTTCGTGAAGTCGCGGCGGCGCGACCGGCGCGACTGGCGAGTTAGCGGTGGCGCTGCCCACGGCGACGCGTGCTGTCACGGTTGACGCGCCACGCGACGACGATGTCGTCGAGATCCAGCGGCTGTTCGACGACACCGTGCTGCTCGGCGCCCCCTCGTCGACATCGTTGGCTGGTTTCGACGCCTACCGCGCGCTGTGTCTTGCGTGGTACCTCGACGAGGGCCGCGACGACGCCGGCGTCGCTCGTATCGACGGCGAGGTGAGCGGCTATGCGTTGGTGTGTACCGACCAGCGGGCGGCCAGTCGCCACGAGCGCCGCGCCGCACTCACGCTTGCTCGCCAGCTTGGTGCACTCGCTGCCCGTCGCCAGGTCGACGCCGCCAGCAGGGCCTTTTACCGGCTCCGCCTGCGCGACGCGCGCACGCTTGCCAGGGACCACCGCCGTCCACCCGCTGCCGTGCATGCCCATCTGAACGTGCGGGCCGGACGACGGAGCGGCTCCACGACGCTTGCATTGGTGGAACACATCGATCGACGGTGCCGATTCGCCGGCGAACGGCGGTGGTACGGCGAGATGAACGAGCGCCGCGGGCGTCGCAGTCGAGCGCTCGCCCGATTGGGTTTCGAGATCGTCGACGCCGCCCCGAACTACACGCTGAGCACCCTGCTCGGTACCGACGTCGACCGACTTACGGTGTTGCGTTCGCTCGACTGAGCGCGGCGCTTCGTGAACTACTGCGCTTCGAGCGCCGCCATCACGGCCGCCATCGTTTCGGCCACGAGCTGCTCGCGCGGTGGCATGCCGGGGGTTTCGTTGGGCTGAACGGGATTGGTTCCCTCGCCGATCGTGTGGAACCGCTCCATGGCGATCTCCACGAAATCGGGGTGCGGGAACACCCAGTAGCGGTTCTCGCGCACCGCAGCGACGACCATGTCGGCGACTGCGCCGGGCTGCATCCCCTCGTCGATCGCCGTGCGGACGTAGTTGAACATCACCTCTTGGCCGGCGTCGAGTTCGGGCCGGTCGCCGAGATGATCAGGCCAGTTGCGGTCGGCGTCGATGATGCCGGTTTTCACCCAACCGGGACACAAGCAGCTGACGCCGACGGGGATCGGCGACATGTCCATCGCATGGTGCAGGCCTTCGGTGAGCGCGACGACGGCGTGTTTGCTGGCGTCGTACGCCGGACCGAATCCTGGGTACAGCCCGGCGATCGAGGCGGTATTCACGACGTGACCGCCGCCCGACTCGAGAATCCGGGGCAAGAAGGCGCGCACGCCGTAGATCACGCCCCACAAGTTGACGCCGAGTGTCCACTCCCACGTTTCGATCGGCCCGAGCCACGGGTCGCCTTTGCCGGCAACGCCCGCGTTGTTGCAGATCACGTGGACGCCGCCGAACCGTTCGACCGTCGCCGCCGCCAGTGCCTCGACCTGATCGGCCTGACTCACGTCGGTGATCGAGGTCATCGTCTCGACGCCGTGCGCGGCACGCACCTCGCCGTCGCCATCGGACAGATCATCGTCATTCACGTCGGCGAGCACCAGCTTGCAGCCGGCGGCGCCGAAGGCGTGGGCCATGGCCAACCCGATCCCACTTCCGGCTCCAGTGATGACGACGACGGTGTTCGTACCCAGTTCCATGTGGCGCGA
>JBCBSO010000038.1:0-4961 GCA_039819205.1 Actinomycetota bacterium | reverse complement strand
CCTTTCGGTAGTTCCCCCAGCTGGGACGCTACCTCAGGGCGGATTCCGGCGTAGGCTCCGGGACACGCATGCGAAAGGAACCGCGATGACCGGGAACTCCGTCTTCCGTCCACGTGACGTCGCCGTCCTCGGAGTGGAAGCCGTCGAGGCTCCCGAGGTGGTCACATCGGCGTGGATCGACGAGCAACTCGCCGCAACTTACGAGCGCACCGGCCTGCAGGCTGGCACGCTGTCAGACCTCGCCGGCATCGAGGAGCGGCGGTGGTGGCCCGAAGACGTCACCTTCGATCAGGCCGCCGCGATGGCCGGCCGGAAGGTGATCGATTCGACCGGGATCGATCCGGAACGGATCGGCATGCTCATCTCCACCTCCGTGTGCAAGCACCACCTCGAGCCCTCGGTGTCGTGTGCGGTCCATCATCAGCTCGAGCTGTCGCCGAGCTGCCTCAATTTCGATGTGGGTAACGCCTGCCTCGGATTCATCAACGGGATGCAGATCGCCGCAGCGTCGATCGACGCAGGCATGATCGATTACGCAATCATCGTCGACGGTGAGGGCAGCCGGCACACCCAGCTGGCCACCATCGAGCGGCTGCAGCGAGGGGAGACCACCGCGGCCGACGTGTTCGCCGAGTTCGCCTCGCTGACCCTCGGCTCAGGTGCCGCGGCGGCGATCATGTGCCGCGCCTCCGAGCACCCCGAGGCGCATCGATTTGTTGGCGGAATCGCCCGCGCCGGCACCGAACACCATCAGCTGTGCGTGGGCGATCTCGACCGGATGACCACCGACACCCACGGCTTGCTCGTGGCCGGCCTGGACTTGGCCGAAGCGGCATGGAAGTACGCCGGTCACGAGTTCGATTGGGAGCTCGGCGTCGACTGGTACGTCATTCATCAGGTCAGCCAGGTGCACACCAAGATGATCACCGACCGTCTCGGGGTGGACCTCGACCGCGTGCCGCTGACGTTCCCGCGCTACGGCAACGTTGGCCCGGCGGCAATCCCGATCACCCTCGTGAGCGTTGCCGATCAGATCCAGCGCGGCGACCGCGTGTTGTGCATGGGCATCGGCTCGGGACTGAACACGAGCATCGCTGAACTCGTCTGGTGACCGTCGCGCTCCCCACGGCTGCGCAGTGGGCGCGGTGGGGCGTGCCCGCCGAGTGGTCGCGCCTGGTCGACGTACCCGAGCGCGGTGGCCCACCGCGTCGCTGGCACGTACTCGATACCGGTCCCCCCGAACACGACGAGGGAGCGCCGACCGTGTTGTGCGTGCACGGCAACCCCACCTGGAGTTTCGTGTGGTCACGCGTCGCCCGGGCCTTGGCTCCACGCCACCGCGTGGTGGCGGTCGATCAGCTGGGCATGGGGTACAGCGAACGCACACCGCGGCGCCGCTACGCCGACCGAGTCGCGGACCTGGCCGACGAGGTCGAAGCGCTCGATCTCACCGCCGATGGGCCGATCGTGGTGATCGGTCACGACTGGGGCGGCGCGATCGCCATGGGCTGGGCGGTGGCCCACGCCGACGACCTTGCTGCGCTCGTGTTGTGCAATACCGGGATCGCCGTTCCGGACGGTCGTTCTGCGCCAGGGATCATTCGTCTCGCTGCCTCGCCGTTCCTGCTCGACGCGGTCTGCCGGGGCACTCCGATCTTCGTCCGCGGCGCCGCTCGCCTGTCGCGTGGTCGCCTCACCAAGGTCGAGCGCGAGGCCCTCGATGCGCCGTACCGCGGTGCACCACAACGCGCCGCCATCGCCGACTTCGTCGACGACATCCCGCTACGCGATGACGCGCCCAGCGCCGACGTGCTCGACGCCGTCGCCGACGGGCTGGCCGACATCAGCGCGCCGGTGCTGCTGGCCTGGGGTCCCGACGACCCGGTGTTCAACGACGACTTCCTCGACGACCTGGCGAAGCGGATGTCCCACGCCGACCGTCACCGATTCCCGCGTGGCGGCCACCTTCTGCCGCTGGAAGACATCGGTGCAACCTCGGCTGCCGCCGTGATCGCCGACTGGCTCGATCACCTCGATCTCGGCGCCGGCGCGGCAGCGACGCACCATGTGCGCAACGACTCGATGCCGAACGTCGACGACCATCGCCCCCTATGGGCGCCGATCGACGAGGTCACCGCTGATCCCACACGCCGAGCGAATCGCGCCGTGGTCGACATGGCCAGCGGCGATTCCGTGACGTGGGCCGAGCTGAGTGAGCGCATCGAGCGTGGGGCACGAACGCTGCGCGCCAGCGGCATGGCGATCGGGGATCGGGTTGCCATGCTCACCCCGCCTGGCGTGGACGCACTCGTCGTCGCCTATGCGATCGTGCGTGCTGGTGGCGTTGCCGTGGTCGCCGACCGTGGATTGGGTCTGTCTGGCTTACGCACCGCGATTCGTTCGTCACGGCCCCGGTTCGTCGTGGGTCCTCGGCAGGCGCGCAGCGCCGCCCGAGTGCTGCGCTGGGCGCCCGGTGCGACGATGCTCGACCCTGGCGAGCTGCGAGACGGTCCGGAAGCCGGCGAGTTGCCCGTACCGGACCCGGACGATCTGGCGGCGGTGCTGTTCACTTCTGGGGCAACCGGCCCGGCCAAGGGCGTGCGCTACACCCACGCCCAGCTGGCCGCGCAACGCGACGCGCTCGAGACGACGTACGCCATCACCGCCGACGACCGACTCGTCGCGGCATTTGCGCCGTTCGCGCTGTACGGACCGGGACTGGGAATCACGACCGCACTGCCCGACAGCGACGTCACCCGGCCTGGCACGCTCTCCGCCGGCGCCCTGTCGGCAGCCTGCGCCGAGATCGATGCGACGATGGCCTTTGCCTCACCTGCGGCGCTGGCCAACGTGGTGCGCACGGCGGGTGAGGCCGACGCCACCGTTGACGGGTTGCGTGGACTGCGGGTGGTGATGAGTGCTGGTGCGCCGGTGCCGTCCGAGCTGTTGCACGATGTGGCGCAGCTCTCGCCCCACGCCACCTTGCACACGCCATACGGCATGACCGAGTCGCTTCCCGTCGCTGATGTGGAGCTGACGGGGATCGACGCTGCCGATGCCGACGATCCGCACGGGGGCGTGTGCGTCGGCGCGCCCGTCACGGGGGCAGAGGTCCTGATCGTGCCGTTCGGCTTCGATGCTCGACACCCCGTCGCCGGATTGGCATCGGGGCTAATGGGCGAGATCCTTGTTCGGTCGCCCTGGACCAGCGCCGGCTACGACGGCCTCTGGGCGACGCAGACCGCCGCCCGACCAGTTGACACCGACGGACGGCGGTGGCACCGCACCGGCGACGTCGGACACCGGGACGCGTCCGGCCGGTTGTGGGTGGAGGGTCGCAGCGTGCACGTGATTAGCGCCGCGTCGGGTCCGATTACCCCAGTGCCCGTCGAGCGTGCCGTGGAGCGACGGCTGCGGGGGACGCGCGTGGCCGCCGTTGGTATCGGGCCGATCGAGCGCCAACAGCTTGCCGTTGTGATCGAACAGCGCGGGGCCAACGGACTCGCCAGTACCGACATCGCCCATGTGGTCCGCAGCGCCGTGGAACCGTTGGGCATCGAGGTTGCCGCCGTCCTGGCGGTGGCTGAGATTCCCGTCGACATCCGTCACGAGGCGAAGATCGATCGTGCCGCCGTGGCCCGCTGGGCCGAAGGCGTGCTCGCCGGCCGGCGCGTGCGGCCGCTGCGCCGCCACTGAGGTCGGGTCGACTGTCGATGCGCACGCTGGTGACCGGCTCGTCGAGTCGGATCGGGCTCGGTGTAGTGGCAGCGTTGCGCGGCCGCGGCGACGAGGTGGTCACGCTGCAGCGTCGGCCGGTGCCAGCACTCGAGGCGCTCGACGTGCACCAGGTTGCTGGCGACATCCGCGACGCCGATTGCGTCGCCGAGGCGGTCGACGGCTGCGACGGTGTAATTCACCTCGCCGCTCGCGTCGGGGTGGTCGGCAGCTGGGACGACTTCTACTCGGTGAATGTCGATGGCACTGCGGTGGTGCTCGATGCGGCGCGTCGAGCCGATGTCCAACGGTTCGTGCACGTGTCGTCGCCGTCGGTGGCCCACGAGGGCGACTCATTGGTGGGGGAGGGGGCAGGCCCTCCGGTCACGGGCCGGCGACGGGCGTTCTATCCCGAGTCGAAGGCACTCGCCGAGCAGCTGGTGTTGGCGCCTTCATCGGCGACGACCCGTGTCGTGGCCATCCGTCCACACCTGGTGTGGGGGCCTGGCGACGAGCAACTCGTCGGGCGGATCGTCGCACGTGCTCGCGCCGGTCGTCTTGCCGTGGTCGGAACAGGAGCTGCGCTGGTCGATACGACCTACGTCGACAACGCGGTCGATGCGTTGGTGGCCGCGTTCGACGCATTGGAGCCAGACGCTGACTGCGTGGGGCAGGCGTACGTGATCGCCAACGGTGAGCCGCGTCCGATCGTCGAGTTGATCGCCGGAATCTGTGCTGCCGCCGGGGCGCCGTTCGCCCCACGTCATGTCCCGCTGCGGATCGCTCGACCGGCCGGCGCGCTGGTCGAGCGGGTGTGGGCCACCGTGGCGCCAAACGCCGAGCCGCCGATCACCGCGTTCGTTGCTGAGCAGCTTGGCACCGCCCACTGGTTCGACCCCAGGCCTGCCGCCGCCGATCTCGGTTGGCGGGCACGCGTCTCGATCGACGACGGACTCGGCCGACTCGGCGACTGGTTCGCCGCCGGCTGTCCGGAGTGGCCCGAAGCGCAGTAGGGTCTCCGCCCTGGCGACGTGGCCGAGTGGCTTAGGCAACGGCCTGCAAAGCCGTCTACCCGGGTTCGATTCCCGGCGTCGCCTCCACATCGCCGGTCGTGGACAGCAGGGGGTCGCCCCCGCTGTCCAGGACTCGGTTCAGGTGATTTCGGTGCCGTCGGGGTGGTGGGTGTGCCAGTTGCCGTTGGTGTCGCGGTGGACGCGGTAGCCGCGTTCTTTGTGCAGGTTGTGTGC
>JBCBSO010000037.1:0-13107 GCA_039819205.1 Actinomycetota bacterium | reverse complement strand
TGGCCAGTTCGGGAACGAGACCCACCTTGATGAACACCACGCCGATCTTGGCGTCGGTAGTGGCGACGATCACGTCGGCGGGCAGCACCATCGTGATCCCGATCCCGACCGCGGCGCCGTGGATGGCCGCCACGATCGGCTTCGACTCACGCATCAGCGCGACCCAGTCGAGGTTCGACGGCATACCACCGGACCCGCCCGCCGTATCTGCACCGGGGTCGGTGCCGTCGATGCGGGTCTGGAACACGGCGTCCATGTCGGCGCCCGAGCAGAACCCCCGGCCTTCCCCACGGATGATGATCGCGCCAATGGTCCTGTCGTCGTTGGCCCGGCCGATGGCGTCGGCGAGCTCTTCGGCCATATGTGGCGTCCATGCGTTCAACCGATCGGGTCGGTCGAGGATGACCGACGCGATCTCGCCGTCGGTCTCGTAGCGAATCGTGTCGTAGCCGTCGCTCATGCGACGACCGTAGACGGCGGCACCGTGGCGATCGCCGCCGGAGCGGGAGCACCGCCGTCCCTCAGGACAACGCGTACACGCGATCGATGAGACCCGCTCGATCGCGCACGTCGGCCTTGAGGTACGCATTGCCGAGATGCGTCTCGACGGTGCGCCGGGAGATCCCAAGGCGTTCTGCGATTTCCCGGCTGGTGAGACCGAGTACGACGAGCCCGACGACATCGCGTTCGCGCGGCGTCAACGACGCCTGGCTGGCGAGCGCGCCAGCGCCCGCAGCGGTGCCGCCACCGAGATCCGCCGCCCGCTGCAGAGAGCGATTCGCCTGACGTGTCGTTGCATCGGGTGACCCGGCTGCTGCGACCCAGCACTCAGCGGCGAAGTGTGGCGACCCGAGTCGTTCGAACTCTTCGGCGACCGCGGCGAGGGGCGCATACGAGCGGAGCTCGGCGGACCGAACGTGAGCGATCTGGGCCAACAACATGCGACCCTCGACGTGGTCGAGTGGCAGCGTGTTCAGCAGGGCGGCTGCGTCGCTCGGCCGCCCGACGCGCACCAGATCGTGATCGCAGCCGATGGCCGCGGTGAGGTTGCCGTCGGCGACGGCCACACGATGACCGGTCACGAAGTGCTCGAGCGCCTCCGTCGGGTGCCCCTGTTGGTGGGCGACCCACCCGCGTGCGCGCAGAAGGTACGACTCGAAGATCCGGGCCGGGTGGTCGCGTCGCCGGTCGATCTCGGCGAGCGCTTCGACGGCCGCGGACGGATCGGCCGATTGGGCGTGCGCCAGGGCGAAGAGGATGACACCCCACCGCCCCATCCCGTCTTGGCGGTCGACCTCGAATCCGACTGCCGCGTCGGCTGCCAGCTGCGCGGCGCGTTCGGTGTTGCCGCGCAGCAGCCACGACCAGCCATGAGCCAGTTGGGTGAGCGCGACGTTCGACGAGTCGCCAGCATCGCGCCACCGCTCCGCGCCCTCGGCGACCAGCCGGTCGACCTCGACGAACTCGCCAGCATCGGCGAGGGCCTGAATGTGTACGCCGGCCATCACGGTTTCGGACAACGCGAACACGTCCGGTCCGAACTCGAGGTAGGTGGCGAGGGTCTGCGCGACGAGCTCGGCTGCGGCCAGCGGTCGCCCGTGTGACCGCCAACCGTGCCCCAGTGTGAGCGCGACGCGCACCGCGGACACGCCGGGTCCGAGGTCGCCGAGTGCCTCGGCACGCTCCACGGCGGCGTCGATACGCCCCTGGGTGATCTGGAGTGCGGCTCCTGCGGCCTGCACCTGGTCATGCACCGGCCCGGCGGGGAGTTGATCCCACTCGTCGAGCAACTGATCGAGCGGCCGGTCGTCGGCCCCGCGCCAGAACCACGACGTCGCCAGCAGCTCCTCGTACTCGGCGCGCTCGACGTCGTTGGTCACCACCGACTTCCAAGCGTCGAGCGCGGCGACGAGCGGCGGCAGATCGCCGATCGTGTACAGGATGTGGGCGAGGGCCCGGGCGTTGGCTGCGGATGGGTCGGCAGCGAACGCGGCGCGCGCCAGGCGGGCACCGAGGTCTCGGTCGTCGGCTGCTTTGGCCATTGCGGTCGCCTCGGCGAGCACTTCGGGCGTCACCTCGCAGATGCCGTCGAGCGACCACGCGGCCAAGCGAAACCGGTCGTCGGCGCGACGCATCCCCGCCGCCGTGATTCGTTCGGCGATCTCGCTGCGCATCCGGCGTAGCGCGAGCGGCGTCTCGGCGCCGCGCAGAATCTCTCCGTGCAGGGGGTGGGCAGGACGAATGACGAGACGCCGACCATCGAGCGCCGTTTCGATGAGGCCTCGCGCTTCGAGTGATTCGAGCGTGCCCTCGTCGACCCAGGGGCTGATCGTCTGCGGGCTCACCGACCCGGCCGCGGCGATGCGCCGGAGGGCGGCGCGCTCGTGGTCGGCGAGGGTTGCGAGGCGCCGCTCGAGTAGGTCCTGCAAGCGCGACTCTCCGCCGGGCACTGCAGCGAGGACAGCACCTCCGTCGTGCATGTCGAGGTCGCCCGACTCGACTGCTGCGGTTACGAGCTCGCGCACGTACAGCGGATTCCCGCACGTGGTCTCGAAGACGCGACGCTGCGTACCGAGGCTCAACGGTGTTGACGCGACGGCGGACGCCAGCGCTCCGGTGGAGTCCTCGTCGAGCGGTGGGCACGTGATCATCTCGACGGCGCCGCTCGACAGTGCGTGATCGATGGCCACCGGGAGTTGGAGTCCGTGGCGGACCGTCATCATCAGCCGTGCGAGTCCGGCATCGGCGATGTTCACCAGTACTCCTGCGCTCTCGGGATCGAGCGCATCGACGTCGTCGATCACGATGAGCACGGGTCGCTCGGCGTCGGCGAGTTGTCGCTTCAGGGCCACGGTCGCGTGGACCAGTCCGTCGTACGCGTCACTGGGCGTGAAGCCTGAAGCGAGACCGCCGAGCGGTAGCTCGTGGGCGGCGACGTTCGGGTACACCCGCCTGACTTCGTCGCCCGCGGTTTCGCGTTGTGCCGCGATGAAGGCCGCCAGCGTCGTCTTGCCAATACCGGCCTCGCCGGTCAGCAGCACTCCCCCACAATCTGGGTTGTTCAGTGCCGCCTCGACGCGATTGACCTCCGCTCCTCGGCCGACCACTGCCACGGCGGGCAGAGTAACGACGGCGGCGACGGGCTTCGAAGACGAGCCCGATATCCGACGGCCGGTGACCGGACTCTTCGCTGATGCGCTGGACTCGGCCAGCCGCCGGCGACCGGCGAGATCGGGTCAGCCGCCGACGACTGTGGGTTCGCCGATCCCGCCTCGGAGACGTCGACGCCAGGTGACGGCGAGCATCACGGCACCGACCAGCATGACCAGGAGACCCACCTTGAGGGCTGCGAATACCTGCGATCCGGTGCTGGGCAGCGTCGGCGCGAGCGGCGGTGCGTTCGGTGTGCCGGCGCCATCTCCAGCGCCTGGCGTGCTCCCGCCTCCGGTGCTGCCGCCGCCGTTAGTTCCGTCGCCGCCCGCTCCATCGCCACCGGTTCCATCGGGGTTCGATGCCGGGGAGCGGCCGTCGGCGTCACCGTTGCAGTTCTCGTCGATGCCGTTGTCGAGGATCTCGGTGGCCCCGGGGAAGATGCTGGCGTCGAAGTCCTGGCAGTCGACCGACGCATCAAATCCGTCGCGGTCGGCATCGACGACCATGCGGGTCGACGCAGCTCGCACGGCCACACGGCTCGACGACGACGTGCTCAGTCCACCCCGATCGGTCGCCGTCGCCTCGACGACGAAGGTGCCCGCAGTGGCGTAGGTGTGTTCGGCACGCACGGCGCGGCCGGGATTGACGTCGTCGAACGACTGGGTCGTGCCATCACCCCAGTCGACAACCACCTGTAGTAAGTCGCCGTCGTCGACGTCGGCGACGTCCACGACCACAGCAACCTGAGCCGTGGGTTCAACCACCGGGGGTGCGATGCGCAGCGCACCGACGCTCGGGGCATCATTGCGGCCGATCACGGTCACCTCGACCGCGCCCGGCGACTCGTTGCCGGCGGAGTCGCTGGCGATGTAGCCGAACGTGTCGATCGTGGTCTGGCCGGCGGCGAGTGCATCGAACGGTTTCGCGCCGTCACACCCCACCTCGGCGAAGCGAACCTGGCCGGCGTCGACCGACGGGCAGCCTGCCGCACCGCCGCCGTCGACCACTGCCAGTTGGGTTGGCGTGCCGTCTTCGGCGTCGGTGTCATTGGCCAAGACGTCAATTGCGACGTCGGTGGCGACGCGTAGGTCGAGCGTTGCCGAGTCGGGCGCGGTGACTGGCGGGTTGTCGGTGCCGGTCAGCAGCACCGTCCCGGTCGAGCGGGTCGTGATCCCGCTCGAGTTGACCGAGGTGATCTCGAGCGTGAGCAGCCGAGCCGCTCCCGGGGGAAGGTCGTCGGTGGCGGTGAACACGATCGATCGCGAGTCGGCGCGGACCTGGGCCTCGACACCACCGGCGTTCGACGTGGGCAGGCTCGCAGCGACGGCGAGCGGAGCGCTCGGCGAGCTGAACACGACGGGGCCTGGTGGGGTGAACACCGAGAGGTCGACATCGGTGATCGTCGAGGTCGATGCGTTCTGGTCGTTGGCGAACGGGAACAGCAGCACACTCTCGCCTTCCGCGAGCGTCACCTGATCGGGAACGGGGATCGACGGCTTGAGTAGTTCGCCACCGTCGGTGCCGATCACGTCGTCGGCGAAGTTGAGGAGGTCGATCGGTGCGCACCCGGTGGCCGCGCCCCCGCGGAGCGCGTCGAGGAGTCCGGTGAGGTTGGTCCCGACGTCCTGGGCGAGGTCCCATCCGAGGCTGAACGTCCGTAGGTCGCCGTCGATGCCGGCCGTGATCGACATCGTGACCGCGGTGTTCGAACTGTCGAGCGTGAGCCTGAACTCCATGCACTCGACGTCGAGTGTCGGGAGTGCATCGAGGATGTCGACGGTTGCCGACACGACGTCTTGCGTGAACGACGAGGTGGCGTAGATCGCCGGCACGATGACCTCGTCGAAGAACTGCTGTCGCGTGCAGTTCGACGGCAGATTCACATCCGGCAACGCACCGAACGCATCGCACAACCCAACGGTGTCGATCGGCGGTACGGCGTAGCAGCGCCCGTCACCGCCCTCGAACGGGGTCGGGATCGCACACACCTGTCCGATCGGCGCATCGCCAGCGGCCGGGGTAGCGAGGATCGAATAGCAGCGCCCGTCGCGCTCCTGGACGTTCGGGGCGACACAGACGTTCTGCTTGGCCGCACCGCCCGACGGCGTCCCTGTCGATGGCGGCACGGTGTAGCAGCGGCCGCCGCTCAGGAACGGGGTCAGCACTGGACAGGCGCTGTCGGGGGCGACGCCACCCGATGGCGTCCCGCTGCTCGGCAGTAAGACATAACAACGACCGCCCGAGAGCTGCACCGCCGCGGGGTTGCTGAGCGGCGGACAGAAGTCGCCGCCGATGCCAGATGGGGCATCGATGCCACCCGACGGCGTCCCGCTGCTCGGCAGTAAGACATAACAACGACCGCCCGAGAGCTGCACCGCCGCCACGTTGCTCGCAGGCGGGCACGAGTCCACCTGTGCCACACCCCCGGCGGGATCGGCCGTCACGGGCGGGGCCATGTAGCAGCGGCCGCCGATTTCGATCAGGTTTGGAGCCACACACACCGTCTGTTTGGCAACGCCGCCGATGCTCGGGACCGGGAGGACGTTGTAGCACCGGCCGTCGGAACCCAGGAATTGTCCGAAGGCGCACTGCGGCACCTTGTCGGCACCACCGGTCGGCGCGCCGCCGAGCTGACCGCGCAGCACCATGTCTTCGGTGGCGGTCACCCCTTCGGCGGCGAGATCGGCGACGCCGTCGATCAGTGGTTGCAGCTCGGTCGGGATCGTCACGCCGAGCGTGCGCAGCTGGTTGTTGACGTAGCCGGTCGGGTTGTTCGTGAATGCCGTCAGTTCAGCGTCGAGACCATTCAGAAAGTCGACGATCGCCTGCGCCGACTGTTGGATCGCGGTGCGCGCGCTGGCCTCGAGCGCATCGGTCAGCGCATCGATGTCGAGCCCCTCGGCGTTGAGCACGAAACGGAAGTCGATGCCGGCGCTCCGGATCTCCGCCGGGTCGAACGCTGCTGTCCCTTCAGCCAGCGCGGTGAGATACGGCGACCCGGCCGGGCCGATCTCGACGAGCCCGGCGAACGACGCCGTTGTTGCCAGCCCGCTGCGTTCGATCGACATCTGCATCTGACCTTGGCCGATCGGGTCGAGCGTGACGCCGCCGAACATGATGAGATGCGACTCGAGCGGTTCGATCTTGAGGTCGAGTTTCGACTGTTGGAACTGCAGCGGGCCCAGATCGAAGCCGGCGAGGTCGAGGTCGGCGTTGAACCCGGTGACGGTGAGTGCGATACGGCCACCGGCGAGGCAGCCCTTGTCTTGGTTCTCGTCACACGTCGAGCCGACGGGCGGAGCGATCGGTGCACCGGTGTCGTCGCACTTCGGCCCGCGAACGGTCGGGTCGCCCGTTGGGTCGACGTACAGGTCGGCGCTGATGAACAGCCCCTGGGGGATGCACAGGGTGGTCGCGCCGGTGAGGGAGAACGACAGGTCGAGGTTGCGCAACGCCACGTTCGGGATGCCGATGTCGTCGATCTCGAACGCCGGCGGCACCGTGCTCGGATCGGCGCCGGCCAGCTCCGCTGCGCTCACGGCAAGCTCGTGCTGCAGGGCGAAGAACTCGTCGATTTCGAAACCTGCGTCGGACGCGAAGCGGAAGCCGTCAAGTTCGACCTTCACGAACGGAGGCGCCGGAATCGGCGTGGCGGTCAGTCGGATCGCGGCGAACAGGTCTTTGCCGCCGATGGTGACGTCGCCCGACATGCCCATCGTGAGCGCCACGCCGGGCGGCGGTGCGAGGGCGTCCCACTGGATGCCAACCTCGAGGCGCAGCCGGTTGATCTCGGCCCACGAGAGCCCGAACGGCTGCCAGCCGTAGTCGTCGCCCATCACATTGGTGTCGAGCGTGAAGGTCAGGTCGGCGGTGACGCTCGTGGGGTTGATCGTGAGCGCCGTGCCGACGGTGAAGGTCAGCGAGTCGAAGCAGCGGAACTCGGTGCCGCCAGTGGTCGGGATCTCGAGGACCTCGGCCGTGCCGCGACAGTCGTGGTCGGCGGCGACCGGAACGTCGCGGGCGACGTCGACACCGAGGTTGGCGAGTTCGTCGGCGACCGCCGGGTCGACACCGGCCCGGAATCGTGCCGTGAGCGAGCCCTGCAGGTTGATGCCGACGCCCGCGGTGCCGGCGTTGACGTCGAGCGACAGACCGGCCGACTCAACCCACTCGGGGGCGAAGGTCGGGTCGACGTCGAGTTCGAGACCGAAGTTGAAGTTGCTGCCGGCGCCGGCCGGGATGGTGCCCGAGTAGCGGGCCGTGGGTTCGATGCCGAACGACGACTGCAAAAAGCCCGAGAGGTTGTCGGGCAGGCGCACCAAGCCGAGCGAGCTGGCTCCTGGCAACACCTCGACCTCGGTGTCATCGCCGTCGACGAACAGGGGGCCGAAGAACCGTTGTGCGGGGCCCGAGAGCTCACCGCGCGTCGTCTCGATGCCACTCGTGCTGAAGGCGACGGCGAACGACGAGCCGCCCGAGTTGAAGTCGAAGTCGGGCTCGGCACCCGGCACGAGATCGCTGAGCCGCAGGTCGGCATCAGGGCGGATCGCCACGGTGACATCGTCGCCACCGTTCTGCGTCTCGAGGAAGATCGTCGCGTCGATCGCGGCAGGAGCGTCGGGTTGCAGCTGGAGTGAGAACTCACCGTCGAACGTCGTCGTCAGCTCTCCGGCGAGTGAGTGCACGGTGATCGTGCCAGGCCCCGCGTTCGCGCCGAGCACGTGGGCGGGGATCACGCCACCGTCGTCGATGCCGATGGCGGCGAGCAGGTCGTCGAGGGGGATCGGCCGATCGACATCGATGGCCAGCTGCGCGTCGGTCGGCGTTTGCAGGTCACCGGTGACGACCGCCTGGAATGTGGATCGGGCGAGATTCACCGAACCGGCCAGCGACGCGGTCGTGGTCACCGGGCCAGGGGCCTGCGGACCTTCGATCGATCCGGCGAGGGCGACGTCGAGCAGCGTGTATGCGTTCGCGCCGAGCGGGTTGTTCCATCTCCCGATGTCGGCGGTCACCAGTGCTTCGACGCGGTCGGCGCCGGTTGCGAAGAACTCGATGGCGATGTCGACCTCGCCGGACGGCAGGGCCGTGCCGGGGTCGATGGTGGCGTCGGCGCGCAGCGTCAGCTCGTCGCCAGACGCACCAGTGGCGACGCCCACCTCCAGCGACGCGGGAGTCGGCGTGGCATCGATACCGAGAAGGTCGCGCACCTCGACCGGCAGCACGATGTCGGTCGATGCGCTGAGCGCGAGCGCGTCGAGTGCGTCAATTTCGCTCGGCGGGAAGTCCGCCAACGCGATCGGGAGCGCGCCGGTCAGCAGCACGTCGTCCCCGGCGGCGAGCCCGGTGGCCGTGGCGACGACGGGGCTGATCGATGCTGGATCGATCGATGCATGCACGTTGAGTGGGCCGGAGAGACGCAACGGTTCGGTGACGTCGAGCGCGCCGGCGAAGTGGTTGCGAACGAGCGCCGGATAGTCGGCAGGGACGATTGCCGAGTCCGTTCCGGTGACGATGGTCGGGTCGAGCACGTCGGACGCGGTGAGCGATCCGGCTGCCACCGGAGTGTCGGCGACGAGCGATGACCCGCTGATCCCGAGCAGATCGCCGAGTGTGGTGTTCGTCGACTTCGCCGAGACGATGATGCGCGGATCGTCATCGGTCGCATCGGCTTCGTCCCAGTCGACGAGGATCAGCACGTCCGCCGGTGGCGCGAAGCTCTGTCCGAAGATCGAAGTGGTCGTGCCGGCGAACGCAATCGAGGCCGTGGCGGTGTCGGTCGCCGAGGAAGTCCCGGCGATGGTGCCGGTCAACCCTGGGATCGTCGTCGGCAACGTGATCGTGGCGCCGTTGTTCGGGCGGGCGTCAAGCGCATCGGCGGCGGCGGCGAACGTCAACGTCTCGACCGGCAGTGTGTCGGCCGCCGACGACGTGCCGGTTGGCGACGTCACCACCCGAACGGTGGCGTTCTGCACGGCGACAACCGGGCCCGCTCCCTGCCAGCCGACAGCGGCCACACCAGCAGCCGCAACGGCAACGATCACGCGTCGCAACCAACGTTGCCCACGCCACGGGCGCCGGTCGATCTGGCTCCAGCTGTTGTCTCCCATGCCCACCCTGCTCCTTTGCGCCCCGCGGCCCCATCGCGTGTGAGAGCGAACGTACGGATCTGCGTCGATCGACACATCCGTAATCACCTACGTAGGCGGCGACCCGTAGTGTCCGCGCCAACCAATACACCGAGCCCGGGAGGCCTCACCATGGGAGATCTGCTCAAGGAGTTCCGCGACTTCGTCAATCGCGGCAACCTCATCGACCTGGCGATTGCGGTCGTGCTGGCGACGTTCTTCGCGCCGATCATCACCGCCCTCGTCGACGGCGTGATCATGAACCTGATCGCGGCGATCTTCGGTCAGCCGAGCTTCGACTCGATCACCATCGACGTCGGCGACGCCACGTTGCTGATCGGTTCGGTGATCACCGCGATCGTCAACTTCGTGATCGTCGCCTTCGTCTGCTTCTTCATCGTCAAGAGCTACAACGCGCTCAAAGCCGAAGAGGACGAGGACGAGGGACCGAGCGAACTCGACGTACTGGAAGAGATTCGCGACGAGCTGCGCTCACGTGGTTAGCCAGGTCAGGCGTGCGTGTGTGACCAGAACGGTCGCAGACGATTGGCGCGCTCGAGAGGAGTCGAACCTCTAACCGCTTGATCCGTAGTCAAGTGCTCTATCCATTGAGCTACGAGCGCTGGTTGTGCGATCCGCAATGCTAGCGGTTGGTGGCGACGGGCCACCCTGGCGATCGGAATGGTCCGCTTCAGCCGGTTCGTCGGTCGGCGTTCAGAAGCCCCAGGGGCCCCAGCCGCCGGCGCGGTTGTAGATCTCCAGGGCCATTTGCGTGTTGATCACCGGGTCGTAGAGCTGATCGAGCGAGGTCACCCCGAAGTCGGCGAGCCAGCTGCGGTGCACGGTCCAATAGATCTGGAACACGCCGTGGCAGCAGTGGCCGTTGTCGGCAGTGGGGATCCAATTGCTCTCACGCCAAGCGATCTCGATCGCTCGCTCCTCGAGCTCGTCTGGCCAGATGTCGCGGATGATCTGCTGCACCTGCTCGGGCGATGCGTTCGGTCCGGGCGAGTTGGGCGAACTCGGCGCCGAGGCCGCGGTGGTGGGCGCGGCGGTCGTTGGAGCTGCGGTGGTCGGGGCGGCCGTGGTCGGGGCGGCCGTGGTCGGTGCAGCCGTGGTCGGCGCCACGGTCGTCGGTGCAGCGGTCGTCGGTGCAGCGGTCGTTGCGGGCGGCGGAGGCGGCGTGCTCGCGCCTACTGGCAGGCAGATCGTCGACCCTGGGAACAGTGGGGTTTGCAGCGTGGCGTCGTTCACCGCCAGCAGCTCATCGACGTCGACGCCAGCCCCGTCGGCGAGGCGGATCCAGTAGTCGCCGCCGACCACGTCGTAGTCGGCACCGCAGGCGTTCGCTGTTGCTTCCACCGACTGGTCGGACGGGGTGTCAGATTCCGTGTCCGCCCCGGTGGCTGCGGGTACCGCCCGCCGACTCGCCGGTTCAGGCTCCGAGTCGGCGGAGGCGGTTGCCTCTTCGATGACCTCGATGGTGGTCGCCGTAGCCGCTGGCTCGGCGGTGGTCGACTCGGGTTCGACAGCTGCGTCCTCTGCGGGAGCCGCGTCGTCGGTGACCGTCGTCGGCGTCGGCGTGGGCTCGATGTCGGCGGAAGGGAGTTCGGTCGCCGCGGTTTCCAGCGTGGCGCTGTCGGCCCCCGACCGCAGGCTGAGGATCAGCGGCACGGCGAGGGTGACCACCACGGCGAGCACGCCGAGCTTTGCCAGCAACGGATCGATCGGCAACTTGCGCTGCTGCACCGGCTCGACGTCCCAGTCGTCGAGCGACTCCCAGGCCTCATCATCGGTCGGGTTCGGCGAGGCGCCGGCGGGATCGCCGTACCAGTCGTCGTCGGCATCGAGCCAGTCATCGTCGAGCGTGTCAGCCGTGGCGTCGACGATCGGGGGAACGTCGTTGGCACGCGTGTCGGTCGGTTCGGCGTCGCGGCGCTCGTTGGCGCGCGGCGCACTGGCGGAGGCGTCGACGACGGGGACCTCCGCAGTCCAGCGGGCGTCGCCGGGGTCGCCGTGCTGTCGTCGACCGGCTGCACGGGGCCCGCCAAGGACCCGAGCGATCTGTCCCGTCACCCATGCGGCGGGGGTGGGATCGGGATCGGCTGCGGGCGTTGGATCGGCGGCCCGTCGATCGGCACCCGCTGTGCCCGACCAATCGCCCGCGTCACCCCAGAAATCGTCCTCGGTGCCCATGAGGACCGAATGTCTACTCCGGTCGTCATCAAATCGCAACATTGCCGTCATCCAGATGACATGTATGTCATTTGGATGCACTGGCGGCGCGGCGTGCGTACCGCGGCCCGGTTCGTCGTCCGACGGCGTCGCGGCCACCCATCGGCAGCAACAATGTCGACGATGCAAGACGTCGCGAACGGTGTGGTGCTGGTCGTCATCGTCGCCGCATTTATCTGGCTCTTCGTCTGGCTATGGCGCGTCGATACGGCACGGAAGTTCGATCCCGAAGGGGCACGAGAGATTGCCGACGCCGCTCTCGAGCGAATCCACGGGGCCGAGTCGCAGGGCTTCAAGGACCTGCGGGTCCTCATCGAGGGTGAGTGGCTCTACGCGCGAGAGCGTCTCATGCCGCTCACCGAGGGTCCAGCGTTGCTGGCCTGGACGCATTCGCTCGCCAACGATCTGGCGATCGCGGAGTGAGCGTCTGCACGATGCCCCGCCGCGAGGGCGGCGTCGACATCACCGCACAGTGGCAAGTTGATGACACGGACGAACCGTGTCGGCGCGGAAGTCTTGCGATGGCTTTCAAACCCGCCCGATGAGTTCGCCGGGCTGGTCCGCATGATGCTCTGAGTTGAGTTTCGCGCTCGTAACTTCAATTTTTAAACCCATAACTTGACATCGAGGTCGTACACTTCAAGTTGTGGATCGCCTCACAAACTCGCCGATCGGCGATTGCGTCGTCGTTCGTGGGCACGATCATCGCTTCGGTGAAGACTTCGAGGTTGAGGCGTTCATACCGCACGACCTGCCTTCGACCATCGATCTCGACCACGAGACCTGGATGGCGGTAACGCGAGCGTCTGAGCAGCTTGGGCGACTCGACGCAGCGACGGAACTCATCCCCAATCCACAGTTGATCAGCCGAATCGCAACCCGTCGCGAGGCCGTCGGGACGTCGGCGCTCGAGGGGACCTACACCAACCTGCCTGACCTACTTGCAGCCGAGGCGATCGGACCCAGTCCCGACAATGATGGCGGTTCCGTTCCGGCCAACGTTCGCGAGGTTCTGAACTACACGGCCGCCGCCGATGCGGCCCACGAGTGGATCCGCGAGCGACCGATCTCGATCGACATGCTCTCGAACCTGCAGGCTCAGATCGTTCGTGGAACGCCGGCGGAGGGAGAGTCAGGAGTCCTCCGCGAACGCCAGGTGTATATCGGGCCGGAGGATAGACCGATCACTGAGGCTCGCTTCGTACCGCCACCCCACGGTGTTCATCTCCGCACAATGGTCGAGCGCTGGGTCGATTGGTTGGTCAACGAAGACGTCAGGGCTCATCTTCCGGCAGTGGTTCGGATCGCGCTCGCGCATTACCAGTTCGAGACGCTGCATCCATACGTCGATGGCAACGGCCGAGTCGGACGATTGGTGATCATCCTCCAGCTTCTGAGCGAGGGCCACCTGCGTGCCCCGGCGCTGCCGGTCTCGATCTGGCTACATCGACACGGGGACGAGTACCGCAACCATCTCCGAGAGCTCAGCCAGACCGGAGATTGGTCCCCATGGGTCCGATTCTTCGCAACGGCCGTTGCAGAGCAGGCGAGAGACGGTCACGACAAAGTCATGCAGCTGCTGACGCTGCAA
>JBCBSO010000036.1:0-13311 GCA_039819205.1 Actinomycetota bacterium | reverse complement strand
TGTGACACGCATCAGAAGAGGGATTCGTAGTCGACGCGTTCGAGCTCCTCGAGCTCTCCGCCGATGGTCGGGTTTTGATCGCAGGGCAGCGCTCCAGGTCGAAGAAGCCGAGGTTGTCCGGCGAGCACTCGCCGCTGAAGGAGTCGGCGCTGGTCTCGTTGCCGACGTCGGAGCACATCGCGGAACTGTTACCGCACTCTTCCGTCGGCGAGGTTGGGACGTGATTGCGTTCGAACCCGATGTATCGAATCGGATGCTCTTCCGGCGTCGGTTCGATGGCGATCCGAAAGTGCAACTGAGTCCGACAGCGGTTGGAGAGGTGGATGGAGCCGAATTGGACTTCTTCACCAGTCCGCAAAGCACGGGCATCAGCGGTTTGGTCCCGTTTCACGAGAGCCATGTCCAGACGCAGCGGGTGACGACCACACGTCTCGATTCGCATCTGGGCAAGAACGGCCTCGACGGCGTCGACGTGTTGAAGATCGACACTGAGGGTTTCGACCTCTTTGTGCTGCGGAGCTACGACTGGGATCAACACCGGCACCCCCAGGCGATCCTGTGCGAGTTCGAGGACGCAAAAACTCAGAACGTCGGATACCGCTCGGCGGAGCTCGCCGACTATCTCATCGCTCGGGATTATCAGGTGCTCGTGAGCGAGTGGCATCCGATCGAGAAGTACGGTGCGCAGCATGCCTGGCGGCGACTGTGGCGCTTTCGACCAGGCGACAGCATCCCGTCGGAAGCATGGGGGAACCTCTTGGCCTTCAAGTCTCGGGCAGCCGTCCGCAGTGCCGCGGTCGCCTTCCTCGCCGAGACCGCCCCGTACGCTCAGTCCAGGGAGCCGCGAGCCGGCCTCGTCGACTCGACACTGCGACCGGCCCGACGGTTGGCTTCTTCATGGCTCCTGCGCCGAGAGTTGCGTGCGCAGCCTCGCCGGGCGGGGCGATGAGACTGCTGATTCGACTGGGGCGGACGGCGCGGCGAGCCGTGCTGCTGGGGCTGCTCGTGTTGTTCGCGGCGCTCGGCGCGATCGTGCTCTTCATTGCCGGGTGGCGCAACTATGCACTTGCGGCTGGTCTGCTACTCACTGGTTGGCTGGCGACGATCGCGTTGAAATCGACGCTCGAGGTCCGAGCCGCGGGTGATCACCAGACTCGCGAGTTACGAGGCGACGTAGCGGCGATGTCGGCTCGACTGAACCTCATCGACGGCCTGCAGGCAGACGTTGAACAGCTGGCCCAACAGTCGTCCGCTGCGGCCCAGTCGCTGGCGAACCGTCTCGACCGGAGCGAGCAGATGCAGACGGACAACGCTGCTGCACACGGTGACATGGACGCGCGGTTTGAGGGACTGGAAGCTGCAATGCGCGAGCAGGGCGCCGACCGACGGCAGATCAACGATGCCCTTTCCGAGATGCGCACAGCGCAAGAGGTCGCTGCTGAAGCAGCGGAGACGGGTGCACGCGAACGTGTTCAGCTGGACGAGCGAGTCACAGCCTCCGAGCAGGTCGTGGGTGCGCAGCTTGCCGATCTGCGTGCGCACTCGCTTCTTGCGCTGGAACGGTCGCGGGGCCCGCGATCGAACCTCAGCGACTCGGTGTCCGCAACGGAACGCTCGACCGGTTCGGCCGTGCCGGATAGCCGAGCGCTCGTTGTGAACTCCATCCCGAAAGCCGGTTCATATCTTGTGGCCGGTCTACTCTCCGAGCTGGGCTGGGTCGACTCGGGCCTGCACTATCGCGACCGTTTCTACTGGGACTTCCTGGAGCGGCCGCTCCGTGAGGTGATCGGTGACCCCAACCAATTCAAGCGGACGGTTCCCTTCGAGCTCTCGCTCGGACTACTCGATCAACGCTGCTTTGCTCTCGCTCACCTCGAACAGCCTGAGGTGGCGCTCGAAGCGATGAGACGCTCGCGTGTGTCGTCGGTGTTACTCGTGCGAGACGTTCACGACTGTCTCGTCTCGATGATGCGCTTCCTAGCTGATGAGCGCCGGTGGGACATTCAGCCGCAGTGGGCGCGCGTCGCGAACGGCCCGCAGCGATTTCTCGAGTTTCTTCGCCATGAGGGTGTCTCCTATCTCTCGGGGGTTGAACGGCAGGCGGCATTCATCGAGACGGGGATTCCCGTTCTACGGTACGAGGATCTCTACGGCGCGTCCGGTGAAGAGCCGCAACGTGCCGCGATCGGCGCTCTCCTCGCAGTGGCAACCGAGATCGATGCGTCGGTTGAGTGGGACGGCGACGCCGCCATGCGTGCGCTGAATGAGCGCGTGCTCGGTCGACCGAATCGGACGTACGCCGGGCAGCCGTCGCGCATCGAGGAGTATCGATCGGAGGCTGTCGACGAGCGCCTCGATGAACTGGGCGTGCACGAAGTCAATCGGCTGATGGGGTACTGAACCACTATCGCCGACCTATCTCATTCCTCGATCGGCGTCGAACCCGTCAGGTGAGCGCATCCAGTATTGCGGTTGCCGTTCTTGTCTCTGACGAGTTGTCCTCGTGAACGTCGACTTGCGACAAGAAGAACGGCGCCCATATCTCCCGTGCACGGGCGTTCTCCCCCACCTCCCGAATTCGCACGGCGAGCTCCTCAGCTGTGCGAGTGATCGGGAATGCACCGTCCGGCGACGCGAACGTCGGCACCTTCTCGTTGTGTGGGTTGTGGTACACGAATGGGACGCCACGCGCCATCGCCTCGAACGGAACGGTGCTGAAGCGCGACACCAAGACGCCAGCACGCGTCACCTCGTAGCGGAACGGTTTGCTCGCCACCGGCAGACCGAGCCGGCGCGATCGCTCGGCCGGGTGCGTCGAGACCAATCCCGGCAGCTCAGCCGTGTTGATTGCAGCTCGCACCGAGGACAGCCAACTGTCGCGATGCTCGGTGAGTACGTGGTATGTGAAGTTGAGGTTGACGAGCACGGTCTCGCCGCCGCTCGACGGCGCCGCCTTCCACATGCGTTCGAGACGCGAGCTCCCGACGATTCGTACATCGCAGTCCGGCAGCGCGGCTGCATCGTTTGGCCCCTGCCCGAGGACCGTCCGCGCCGTACGGTACGCACGCCGGTCTTGGTTCGTGTCGACATCGTCGAAGTCCTGGACTCCCTCAACCTTGGCGTAGGTCGGGACTCCTGCGTCGTTGGCGGCCTGGACCAGCGCACGTACCGGACCCCAATCGTTGAGCACAACGACTGCCGCCGCGTCTCGGCTTGCGTCGACGTCGAACTCCGCAATCGTGTCGGCATACCGGCCGAGCGCACGAATCGCCATGTCCGTCGTCTTCGGGCTGAGCATGAACACCGTCGGCTGCCCGCGGCGTTCGAGTTCGTCAGCGAGTGGGCCGATTTCGGCGACGTGGTACTCCGCCTCGGCGATCAGGACCACTCGGCCGGCGACGGCATCGGTGGTCGCAGGAATGATTCGTGGACGACCAACGATTGCTGCACCCCGCGGTGCCACCTGGTCGCTCCACCCCTCGGGGTCGGCTGACGGCGTCCACTCTGCTGCCGGGCTCGGCATCAGTTCTTCGACGAGTCGTTGGACTTTCGAGGTCGCCTCGAAGGCGGCGCGTGAGTCGCGGATCACACCCCGCGCAGTGACGTATGACGTGAGCTCGCGCGACAGGCGGAGCGGGTCGATCTCCCAGCGCACCGCCTCCGGGATGGTCTTGCGTCCGACGTCGATGGCGTTGTCGGGGTCGTGCTGGGCGATCATCGCGAGGTAGCGGTATCGCTGCGGCGCCCGCGCCGAGTCGACGCTGAGATCGCGCAAGGGAGTGCTGACGGGGAGTGGCCCGTGGCCCACCACCGACGGATCGGGCGCATCGCTGGCGTCGTCGATCGCTACCAGGGTGTCGAGTTGGGCCTCGGGGGCGCCGAGCACCATCGAACCCGGCGACCGGCGATACGCCACTCCGACGTGCTTGGCGTACGCGAACCGGAAGCCGAGTCGCAGAATCCGCTGCCACAGGTCGGCGTCTTCGCCGCGCGTCATCGACTCGTCGAACCCTCCGACGCCGGCGAGCACATCGCGGCGGAGCATCGGGCTCGTCGCAATGCAGGGCGGGCCGCTCCGCAACGAGGTGTAGCTGAAGAGCAGTCGGTCGGCGGGCTTGCGATCCAGATGAAATCGTTCGAGTCCTACCTCGGGATCCGTACCGAGCCAGTCGCAGTACGACGCCGCGATGTCAGCCGGGGCCGCCTCGATCACCGACAGGCGAGCAGCCAACGAACCGGCGAACAAGAAGTCGTCGTCGTCGAGAAAGCAGACGAACTCCGCAGCGGCATTGGCGATGCCGGTATTGCGTGCCGCAGACAGCCCGCGAGTGGTGTCGTGAGCGATCAGGCGAAATCGTGGGTCGACCTCGACGAACTGTTGCACGACTGCCACCGTGTCGTCGGTCGATCCATCGTCGACGACGACGCACTCCCACTCCTGGAGATCCTGCAGCTGGATGCTGCGCAATGCGATCGGAATCAACTCGGAGCGATTGAGCGTGGTGACCACCACCGTGACTCGTGGGCTGTCTACCGCGGGCCCAGCGGCGGGACGGAGGCTGACGCCCCCAGACGTGGGCTCCGACGCCGTCGCTCGCGGGACTCGGGCCGCCGCGCCACGCTTGGCCCGGGCGATCGATTGTTTGGCCCGGCGGACTCGCCATCGATACCCGTTGGACAGCGTCGATGTCATTCCGGCGACACCTTGTGTACGCGCCGAGTCGACCACTCGACGCGCTGGTTTCTGAATCTGCTCGAAGCGTCCGGAAGGCACCCAGCGAGTGTAGGGACCGATCGGGAGCGAGCCCCTACACTCCCGAACAGGCTCTTCCGTAGAGCACGACGATCGATGCAGTCCAACCCGCGAGCAAGCTTGGTCGTACCGTTCTACGACGTCGAGGACTACATCGACCACTGCCTAGCCTCGATCGCCCAACAGACGTTGCGCGAGCTCGAGGTGCTCCTGGTCGACGATGGTTCGCGCGATGGCTCGCTGGCGATTGCCGAGGAGTACTGCACACGTGACTCGCGGTTCCGCCTGCATCGCCAGGACAACGGCGGTCTTGCCGACGCCCGCAACAACGGAGCGGCCCTCGCCGTCGGCGACTACTTGATGTTTGTCGACAGTGACGATCTCCTTCCGCCGCGCGCGGTCGAGCTCCTCGTCGGCCGACTCGATCGATCCGGCTCGGAGATGGCGGTCGGCAACGCCCGTCGATTCGATCTCGGCACGACCGAACCGTCGTGGGGCCAGAGCCGGTCCGCTGCGGACGATCTCGATGCCACGACGATCGAACAGCGCCCGGCGATCGCTACCGACCGGATCGCGTGCAACAAGATGTTCCGCACGTCGATTTGGAAGGAGCGGAGGTACCACTTTCCGGCGATGCGTTACGAGGACTATCCGGTCGTGCTCGCGGCGTTGATGGATGCGTCGTCGATCGACACGGTGAGCGAACCGGTCTACTACTGGCGGCACCGCACCGACGGGGCGTCGATCACGCAGCGAAGTCACGACGTGGGCAATGCGGTCGACCGGCTCGAGTCGGCACGTCGGGTACTCGACCTCGTCGACGCACGGGCGACAGCCGAGGTCGCCACCGAGGTGCGCATCCTCCTGTCGCGAATCGACGTGCCCGCTGTGCTGATGGCGTTCGCGGGAGCGACTGACGACGAGCAGCACCAACTCGCCGACGAGGTCCAACGGTTGGTCGATCGGCTCGACACCCCTGCGCTGCGCCCAAAATCCGGACTGCTTGCACTCCAGCTCGACGCGCTCGCCCAACGGGATTACCAGGCGTTGCGCGCCTATGCACGGAGTGCACGCAGCGGTGGCGAGCGCACCATCGCCACCCGGCAGAGCCGAACGCGGCCATGGCGCCGCGAGTTCGTCCTTCCCGGCGCTCGCGCCCGGCCGCGACCTGCATCGGATGCGCGGTATCTCGTGCCGCATTGGCGCCAGCGACTGATCACCAGTGTCGAGTCGATCAATGCGGACGGTCACGCCGTGGTGATGGCGGGCCGCGCGGCGATCGAGTTCGGGTCCGCGAAACAAACGCTCGCCGTGTCGCTCAGTGGCGACGACTCCAGCCGCGCACTGGACGCGGCTGTCGGCGACGACGGAGTGTTCCACGCCCGGCTGTCGACCGCGGCGCTACTTCGAAGCGAAGCGGGCATCGAGCAACGGTGGGGGGTCTCGGCGAGCGTTCGCAGTGGTTGGTTGCGACGCCGCGGGCCGCTCGTGCATGTCGACGGGGCGACGCGGCCTGCGAGTGCGTTGGTCGAGTCAGCCGCAGGCCGATGGGTGCGAACTGGCATCGGCGACAACGGAGAGCTCAGCATCGAGGTGCTGGTGGAGCCGGTCGTCGCGTCCGGAGTGGAGCTCGACGGGCACACGATTCGGATCGTCCTCCAGAACGTCGGACACCCTGACATCGAGCTTCGGGACGACGCCGACCGGTCGTATGCCGTCGAGGCGCGCCGTGTCGGAGACACGGTCGTCGCCAGCGTCGACCTTCGCCGACTCGCCGACGAGCCGCCTGCAGAGAATCCGGCATCGTCCGTCGCCGAGTTCTCGCTCTGGGCGGCTGGAAGCGCCCTCCCGGCCCTCTCTGGCAGTGTTCTGGCACCGACATACTGGGCCACTGCAGAGTGGACCGTCATCGTCACGCGCTCCCTCGACGGACGACTCGTCATCCGCCGCATGCCCGCGGCGCCCATCGTGATCGAACTCGAAACCAAGGACGACTCGTTGCTGTTGCGCGGTATCGGACCGGCACCTCACAGTGCGTCGTGGTGGGCCGGTAATGGCCGGCTGCCAATCGGTTCGATTCGCGGCAGCCACACCGGCGGCTGGTCTGCTTCGGTGTCGTGGGCGGCGTTGCACGAGCTCATCGATGCCGGCCGAGTGGACGAGCGGATCGCCGTCTCGGTGCACGGCCAGGTCCCGATCCACGTCGATGGATTCCTCGCCGCTTCTCTGCCTCGGCGCGTTGCCGCCGGACAGTGGCACTTCGTGCTTCGACGCCGGGGCGACGCGATCGCCGTCGCCAGATCATGAGCAACCAATGGGGCAGCCGATACCGTGTCCCCCGGAGGCTGTGACGTGACGATTCGCGACTCGATCATCGAGTTACTGACTGAGCTCTTCGACGAGGACGACCTCGAGGTCCCCGACTTCAACGATGACTTGGTGTTGCTCGAGACCGAACTCGACAGCCTCGGTTATGCCGTGCTCGTGACGCGCCTTGAAGAGCAGCATGGCATCGACCCGTTTTCGGCGATGGACGAGCCGGTGTACCCGACCACCCTCGGTGAGTTCGTCGCTGTCTACGAGCAGCATCTGGCACCGAAGTGAACGCATCGTCGACCTCGGTCAGCGGGCGATGACCGACCAGCGTCTGATCGCTCCAGCGACAGCCACAGGAACCGCCGTCGACACCGTCGCGCGGGCGTGGACATTCGATGATCTACGGGCCGACACCCTCGGCCTGCGCGCCAAGGTCGCGCCTGGTGCGCGCGCATCGCTGCGCAGCGACGATGCCGGGGTGGTCGCTGCCGCCATGTCTGCCCTCGACGGGTGGGCCAGCGAGGTTCATTTGTTGCCGGGCGATGCGGCCGTCGACGCCTCAGGAACGGTGCGGATCGACGTCGAACGTTCCGGGTCGGTCACTCCTGAGACGGCGGCCGACGAGCACACGACGGACTGGATTCTGTACACGTCGGGGACGACGGGCACAGCGAAACCGGTGCGACATACCGGTGTGTCGCTTGCGCGGCGCGTCGCCACCACCCTGCGTGCTGCTGAATTGCGATGGGGACTGCTCTACGACCCGAATCGGATGGCGGGTACCCAGGTGCTGCTGCAGTCGCTGTTGAGCGGGGCGTACCTTGCGGCCCCGCCGCTCGATGCCCCGCTACGCGAGCGCGTGCGAATGCTCGTCGAGTCGAAGGTGAACGCGCTGTCGGCGACGCCCACCCTGTGGCGGATGATGCTGCGGCTGCCGTCGCTTGAGCTGCGACTGCGGCAAATCACGTTGGGCGGCGAGATCGCCGACCAGCCGACGCTCGACGCCCTGCGCGCCCGGTTTCCGGATGCGCGGATCGTGCACATCTTCGCCGCCACTGAGACCGGCGCGGTGTTCTCGGTGACCGATGGTCGGGCGGGCTTTCCAATCGACTACCTCGATGATGCGGCCGCTGGCGTGTCGCTCGCCGTCCGCGACGGCGTCCTCCACGTGTATCGGCCCGGAGCCGCTGAGGCAGACGGTGACGGGTTCATAGCGACCGGTGATGTCGTCGAGCGCGTCGGCGACCGAATGGTGTTCTGCGGCCGCGCGTCGGGCGTCATCAACGTCGGTGGAGCAAACGTGTCACCCGAAGCGGTTGAGCGGATGCTGCGCACCCATCCAGCTGTCGCCGATGTCGTTGTGAAGGCCCGTCCGAATTCGGTGACCGGCAATGTCCTCGTCGCCGATGTCGTGCCATCCTCAGATGCGGAGCCGGCCACGTTGACCAAAGAGCTGCGCGCCCATGTCCGCGGCCAGGCGCCGCGGACCCACGTCCCGGCATCGATCACGTTCGTGCCAGCGCTCGAGGTCGCAGCGACCGGGAAGGCGGAACGCTGATGGCCGAACGCGACCTGGTTATCGTCACCGGAACGTCGGGGGGACTCGGCGCGGCAATCGGCCGTGGCCTGATACGGAGCGGCTACGACGTGGTGGGCATCGCCCGCCGGCCGGTCGACTCGGCCGAGCTCGACGCGCCTGCGGGTCGCTACGAACACGTCGCCTATGACTTGTCGGACACATCTGGAATCGGCGACATGGTGAGTGACATGGTGCGGCGACTCGGCAAGCCGTTCGCGCTCGTCAACAATGCCGCCGTCGCCCGCGATGGAGTACTCGCCACGATGCACAACAACGACATCGAGGAGGTCGTGCGCGTCAACGTGACCGCTCCACTGTTGGTCGCCAAGTACGTCGTTCGTCACATGCTCAGCAACCGGCGCGGGCGCATCGTCAACATCTCATCGATTGTGGCCCGCACGGGCTACAGCGGCCTCGCCGCGTATGGCGCCAGCAAAGCGGCGGTCGAGGGGATGACTCGCTCCCTCGCCCGCGAAGTGGGACGCCGCGGCGTCACGGTCAACGCGATCGCGCCGGGGTTCATGCCTACCTCGATGACCGACGGCCTGTCCGAAACGGACCTCGAACGGATCGCCCGGCGTTCGGCCCTCGGCAAGTTCCCAGAAGTCGACGACGTCGCCTCGACGGTGGCGTTCCTGCTGAGCGACGCGGGTTCGTCGATCACCGGCACCGTTCTCACTGTCGACGGCGGTTCCACAGCCTGATGTCGCTTTCGATTCGTCGCGTCCGCGCTGACGATCAGCGCCGGTTGCTGGACTGGCGCAATGCGGACCGCGTGCGGCGTGTGTCGATCGACGATCGAGTGATCGACGAACACACCCACGCTGCCTGGTTCGCCCGAGTGCTCGAAGCGTCACCGCCCACCGCCTTGGTAGTCGAGAGTGCCGACAGGCCGGTCGGTCTCGTTCGCCTCGGCAACATCGTGTCGGAGCCTCGCTCGTGCACCTGGAGCTGCCACCTCGGCGAAGCCGACGTCGCCCCGGGCGTTGGTGCCTGCCTCCCCGTGATCGGCATTGGTTTCGGCATCGAATCATGGGGTGCGGAGTTGATGCACGCTGAGGTGCTCGGGAGCAACCGCAACATGTTGGGTATCCACCGGCGGTTGGGTATCCGGGGGACCGGCGTGCTGCACGGTGAGGTCGTGCGCGCCGACTTTTCCGAAGCCGATCTCGTGCAGTTCGAGGTCCGGCGCGATGAGTGGACAGGGATCCGCGACGCAGCCGGCGCACTCCTGCCGTCGGCACTACGCACCGACCTGGCGACGGTGCTCGACTCGCTGCAGTCCGTGACGATCGATTGACAATTACCGGTCACCTCGTGACTGCTTCGAAGGCTGTCGGTCGGTGACTCGGCCAGCACTCAATAGGGTACGCGTATGCGCGCCACACTGCGGTCGTCGGTCCATCGCCTTCGAGACGCGTTATCTCGGGCGACCTCGGCGCCAGATTCGGGACCAGAACCGCCGGAGTCACAGGAACCGCCACCGGAACCGCCGCCGAGCCCCCGATTCGACGTTCCCGATGTTCGCGACCGAGATCGAGCGACAAACCTGGAGTGGAATCGGCAGCGCTGGGGTCAGGCAGCCGGTTGGACGAAGGCGGATCAGTACGGCTACCGCTGGGGCGGTGGAGTGCAACAGACCGTCGGCGGGATCGCGGCCTTCGCCGACGAGTACCTCCGGCCGGTCACCGCGGGGCGATACGACCTGCGGGTGTTGGAACTCTCACCCGGTGGCGGGCGGTTCACGGCGGAGCTGCTGCGGTACGCGTCGAGCATCACGCTGGTCGACATGAACGAAGAGTGTCTGCGAGTGTGCGGCGAGCGATTTCAGTACGTGCCGACTCCGATCGAGTTCGTCGCCAACGACGGCGAGAGCCTCGCTGAGTGTCGTGGGCCGTACGACCTGATCGCCTGCTACGACAGCATGGTGCACATGCATCCTGCGGTGATCGAGGGGTACGTGCGCCAGATGGCCACGTTGATCTCGCCGGGGGGTCGTATCTGGCTCGATCACAGCGGCCGCGGTGAACGTGAACAGGGTCATCGAACGCAGATGACGGCGGAGGACATGGCACAAATCGCTGCGCAGGTGAATCTCGAGGTTGAGTCGCAGCGGTTCCGGAACGACTGGGACTGCGTCACGGTCCTGCGGTTGCCGACCAGCTGACCGCGCGGCTGGCGCGTTGGCTGCTGCTCCGACTCGTTAGCCTGCGCAACATGTCGCCCTTTCGGGTCGGGCAACGATTGGTTGGCCCAGCGCAGCCGGTGTTCACCATCGCGGAGCTGTCCGGCAACCACAACGGGAGCTACGAGCGCGCCGTCGAGATGGTGCGCGCAGCAGCAGGCGCGGGCGCCGACGCGGTGAAGGTGCAGACCTACACGGCGGACTCGATCACGCTCGATAGCGATCGTCCCGAGTTTCAAGCCGAGGGGTTGTGGGCTGGACGAACGCTCTACGACCTCTATGGCGAAGCGTCGATGCCGTGGGAGTGGCAGGCCGACCTGGCCAAAGAGGCGCAGTCGGCCGGTGTCGAGTTCTTCTCGTCGGTGTTCGACGACAGCTCGATCGAGTACCTCGAGTCGATCGGCGTCGCCGCCTACAAGATCGCGTCGTTCGAACTGGTCGACGTCGGGTTGATCGAGGCGGCTGCCGCTACTGGCAAGCCACTGATCATCTCCACTGGGATGGGCACGATCGCCGAGATCGAAGAGGCCGTTGCTGCCGCCGGTCGCGGCGGCGCGAACGACATCGCGTTGCTCGCCTGCACCAGTGCGTATCCAGCGCCGCCGTCGGCGGCCAACCTGCGCAAGATCGCGCACCTCGCCGACACCTTCGGTGTCGTCGCCGGGCTGTCCGATCACACGCTTGGGAATGAGGTCGCCGTCGCTGCCACCGCGCTCGGCGCATCCATCGTCGAAAAGCACTTCACCCTTCGGCGGGCCGACGGCGGCGTCGACAGCGCCTTCTCGCTCGAGCCTGAGGAGTTTGCGCAGCTCGTCCACGGGGTGCGCGTGGCGACCGAGGCGCTCGGGGGCGTTCACTACGGGCCGACCGATGCCGATCGGAGCAGCGTCGGTTACCGCCGCTCGTTGTTCGTGGCCCGCGATCTCGCGGCCGGCGATGTGATTGGCGTTGGAGACGTGCGGTCGGTGCGTCCCGCCGGCGGCCTGCACACGCGCCATCTCCCCGAGTTGATCGGTCGACGGGTGCGACGCGACGTGGCGACGGGTACACCGGTCTCCTGGGACCTCATCGACCTCGCGTGACAGCATCGGGCGGGCAACGGCTCCACGTGGAGCTGCGGTGTGAGATCGCTCAGCACATCGGCGTCGGTCATGCCGCACGGTGTGTCACGCTCGCCGTGGCCCTCGCGGCTGCTGGTCACGACGCCGAGATCGTGTCGCCGCGATTGCCACGGTGGTTACAGGGCCGCCTCGACCGGGCGGGCGTCGCCTCGAACCGCACCTCGTCGCGCACACCGGCCCTCCTCGTCGTTGATGGCTACGGGCTCGGAGACGAGGTGCGTCAGGCCACATCACATGGCACACCGACGCTGCTTATCGACGACAACCGGGAGCTTCCAGCCGATCTCGCAACGCTCGTGCTCAATCCAAATCCTCACGCAGCTGTCGAGATGTATGGCGACCTCGACGTGTCGCGCCTCCTGCTCGGAACTCGGTACGCGCTCGTGCGCGAGGACGTCGTCGCGGTCGGGCCGCGGTCGGTGGATGTCGACGGCACCGTCGAGGTGCCCACGGTCGTGGCGATCGGTGGTACCGACCCACTCGGGCTGACACTGCCGACCGTCCGCCACGTGCTGGCCGCAGGCGGCCGGGCGATCGTCAGTGCGGCCGGCCCGGTTGCCGACGTGAACGCCCTCGCAGCGGATCCATCGGTCACCGTCGACCCCGGAGATCTGGTCGAGGCGTACCGGCGTGCAGATCTTGCGGTCGTCGGCGGGGGCGGCACGATGTGGGAGGTCGCGTGCCTCGGCATTCCCGCAATCGCGGCGATCGTTGCCGACAACCAGGCAGGCGGGGCGACTACGGCGGGCGAGCTCGGGTTGGTCGTGCCGGTCGACGTGCGCGCCGACGACGGTGTCGATCGACTGTCGGCGGCCATTGCGGCGCTGATGGCCGACACCGCGCGACGACGGGAGATGCATCAACGGGGCCCCCAGGTGATCGACGGTCGAGGGCCATCGCGCGTCGTCGACGCCGTCGAGCGCCTCCTGTTCGAGCGGTGAGCCCCCGTCGGCGGTCAGTGCGCCGTGCTGTGGCGTACGTGCTCGTTGATCGCTCGCAGATCGGGACGGTTGTCGAGCAGCGAGATCACCGCTCGGCCGTCGAGCTCCTCCGGTGCAGCGCCAAGCTCGGCAACAACGGCGCGCAGCAGTGCGAGGTCGTCGGGCTCGTCGACGGTGAGGCGGATGTCGCCGCGCTGTGCCCACGTGGGTATCGGTAACTCGGTCGACGCAAAGCGGGCCGGGCGGCGCGCCACGAACGGGGTGACATGCTCGCGCTCGATCGGGTCGGCCGCTTCCTCAGCCGCAGTGCGCAGCGCAGCGGCACGGATTGCCTCCACGTCGAAACCGCGCGGCAGATGGCCACGATGACCGGTGTAGACGTACTGGACGCCGCGCCCGAGCAGATCGACGGATCG
>JBCBSO010000035.1:0-13325 GCA_039819205.1 Actinomycetota bacterium | reverse complement strand
CATGGTCGGCTTCGGTCAGGGCAACGTGAACGGGCTGGGGGCGCCGCCGATCGGCACCCCCAACACCATCCCGAACTGGATGGACTCCTTCTTCATCGCCCGTCCCGGCACGATCTACGCCGGGACCTCCGAGGTCCAGAAGAACATCATCGGCGAGCGGGCCCTCGGGTTGCCCAAAGAGCCCGGCGACACCCGCGACATCCCATTCAACGAGCTCCCGAAGAACGGCTGAGGTCGGCGCCCCACCGTGGAGTCTCTCGACGCAGACTTCATCATCCGGGTTGCCCTCGGACTGTTCGTCATCACGTCGCCGGTCGATCCGGTCAAGCTGCTGTTCTTCAACGACATCGTCGCTCGTCAACAGCGAAGCCGAGCGACCGCGGCATTGCAGCTCACGATCTACGTCACGATCATCCTGGCGGTCGCCACGCTGATCGGCAAAGAGCTGCTCGAGGCGCTGGGTATCGACCTCAACGTGTTCGGCGCAGTCGGCGGACTGGTGATCGCGCTGATGGGTTTCGAGATGCTGTACGGCGGCGCGCCGAGCCGGGCCGAGGGGAGAGGACGAACGAGAAGAGGGCCCTGCCGAGGGCGACGGGCTCCTCATTCCACTGGCGATTCCGCTCATCGCCGGACCGGGTTCGATCACCACCACGATCACGTTCGCGTCACAGAACACCTCGACCGACGGCCTGATCGCAATGGGCATCGCCATCGCCATCGTGGCGGTCGCCACCTTCCTCTTCTACAACTACTTCGGCAATCTGCTGGCGAAGATGAAGCCGGCGACGATCGCCATCCTCGCTCGGCTCGGCGGCCTCATCCTGGCGACGCTCGGCTTTCAGATGCTGCTCAACGGATTGAAGAACTTCTTCGCCTGATCGCCTGTCAGCCAACAACACCCGCGCCCACACCCCGCGCCAAACGACGACCCGCGCCAAACGACAAGGAATCACATGCAGGACTTCACCAACAAAATCGCCGTCGTCACCGGTGGCGGTACCGGGATGGGCCGCGCCCTGGTGACCCAACTCGCCGCTGCCGGGTGTCACGTGGCCACCTGCGACCTCGCCGAGGACAACCTGGCAGCGACCCGGGCCGCCGCAGCGGAGGCTGCACCGAACGTGCGCGTCACGGCGCATCGCGCCGACGTCGCCGACGAAGAAGCACTGGTTCGGTTCCGCGACGAGGTGCTCGAACAACACGAGACCGACCACATCCACCTGCTGTTCAACAACGCGGGCATCGGTGGTGGGGGCAGCATGTTCACTGCCACCCGCGAGTCGTGGGAGCGGACGTTCAACGTGTGCTGGGGCGGCGTCTACCTGGGCGCCCGCGTGTTTCTGCCGGTGCTCGCCGCCGCCGACGAGGGCCACATCGTCAACACGTCGAGCGTCAACGGGTTCTGGGCGAGCCTCGGTCCGGATCGGCCACACACCGCATACTCGGCAGCCAAGTTCGCCGTGAAGGGATTCACCGAGGCGCTGATCACCGATCTGCGGGTGAACGCACCCCACGTGAAGGCGTCGGTGGTGATGCCGGGCCACATCGGCACCTCGATCGTGGAAAACTCGATGCGCTTCGGCGGGATGAACCTCGACGAGATGACGCCTGACGACCGGCGTCTCGCCGAGGAGATGGCGGCGCTGTTCGAGGCCAGCGCGCCGATGACTGCAGACGAAGCCGCCGCCGTGATCTTGCAGGGCGTGCGCGACGAACGGTGGCGGATCCTGGTCGGTGACGATGCCCATGCGCTCGACGAGGCAGTGCGCGCCGATCCCGAGAACGCCTACGACGACCTCAGTCTGGGCGAGCTCACCGACTGAGCACCGGCACGGACGCGGGCGTGGCGAGGCCAGCGTCCGCTCTCCGTGACGATCCGATGACGGAAGGAACTCGCCGGCACGGCGAGGCGTCGAAGTCGGCATGGGGAGAAACATCGGTACCGGCCGTTCCGGCACGCGGGCGCTTGCGCTCGGCATCATCACCGTGGTCGCTCTCGCTGCGTGCAGCGGCAACGACGACGACAGTTCGGGAGACATCTCCGCTGACACCATCGTCGCCGCGGAGTTCGACGCAGGCGTTGATGGGGAGACGTCCGACAGCGGCGTGGCCGAGGCTGTCGAAGCCGGCGACGACAACCTGGCGACCGGCGGTTCGTCGGCGCCATCGGCGCCGCTAGGGGTCGATCTGGCGGGTCGCGATCTCGCCGTCGAGGCCGGCGTGGTGTTCGCCACGCCCGACGTTCGTCGAGCGGTCGACGAAGCACTGGTGGCGATTCGGTCGAACGGCGGGCTCGTGTTCTCGGCCGACGTACGGCTCGACGACGAGGAGGTGGCCGACGACGGCACCGTGACCGTCCCCGGATCGGGGACGATCGTGGTCAAGGTCGCCCCGCAGCAGCTCGACTCGTTGATCGACGCGCTCGACGGAGAGATCGGCGAGCTGCTCAACCGCACCCAGTCGTCCGAGGATGTCACCACTCAGCTCCTCGATCTGGAACTGCGCATCGAGGTGGAACGAACCTCGATCAACCAGTTCCAGGCGCTGCTCGGCGCGGCGACGGAGCTCGACGACATCGTACGGATCCAGGACCTGATCAACGAACGCACGATCCGACTCGAGCAACTCCTTGCGAGCGAGCGGACACTGGAGGATCGAGTCGATCAGTCGACGCTGACGATCGACATCGTCTACGAGCCGATGGCAGTCGGCGAAACAATCGTCGCCGAGCCAACCACCGACGACGGCCTCGGCGATGCGCTCTCGGCAGGGTGGAATGCGTTCGCCGCGGTGTTCTTCACCATTGCCTTCGTACTCGCCGTGCTGGCGCCGTTCCTGGTCGTCGTCGCTGTCCTCGGCGGCGTCGCATGGGCGACCCTTATCGCTCGCAATCGGCGACATTCGGGAACGCCGGAACGCTCAAGCGACGACGAGCCAGCGCGCACCGGTTGACGCGACGCTCACGGCGCAGAGCGGTTACGGGCGACGCGCCCAGCCGTCGGCGGTCAGCACCGCGTCGAGCACCGTCCCGTCGGGGAACCGAAACGGCGCACGCACCCCGCTATGGGCGCGGGCCAGCGGCAGGTCGAGCGGTGGCAACGAGCCGCCGTCGACCCAACGGTGCCATCGACGCGCGGGAACTTCGGTGAGGGTGATCGTCGGCTCGCCGAGAACCTCCAGGTCGCCGTGGACCACACCGTCTTGGACATATCCATCGTCGATCGGTAGCGCCGCCGCAGTTGCGTACCACTCGAGGTCGGCGGCGATCGGAGTGGGTGTGCCGTAGGCGTCGTCCAGCGCGTCCGCCGGGTCGTCAAGACTCGACGCATACGTTTCGTTGCCGATCGACCACTGCTCCATCGGCGCTTCGCACACGTGCTCAGCCCACAGCTGCTCGCCCTTCACGATGAAGGGGTCGCGCCGCGGTGGCACCTCAAAATCGGTCACGTGCAGCAGCGGCCGGTCGCGACGCGCCAGCGCCGACCAGTACCACACCATGCCATCCGTGATGCGATGCGTCGACCATGCGCCGAGCGACCCGTCGGCCTCCCAGGCAGCGAATGCCCACTCTTCGATCGCCGCGGCATGGGAGCGCTCGTCGGTGGGAACGGGCATGATCCGGCAGACTACGGACCGTGATGCGTTATCTCAGCCTCGAGTGGATCGCTGCGCTCTCCGACGAGGTCGCCGTCAACGACCCGCTACGCGAGCTGGCCGAGCACCATCGAATCGGAATCACCCAGGTGGTCAGCGACGGGCCAGAAGGCGACGTGACGTATCACCTGAGCGTCGGCGACGGCACAGCGGCCTTCGGAGCGGGCCCGGCCGATCCCGAAGACGTGAAGATGGAGCAGTCGTGGGACACCGCGGTGGCGGTCGCCAACGGCGAGCTCAACGCGCAAGAGGCGTTCATCAACGGGCACATCCGACTGTTCGGCGATCAGCAGATGTTGATGGACGCCACCCCGGTGTTCGGCGCGTTGGCCACAGTGTTCGAGTCGGTGCGCGAGCGGACGCGCTACGAGTAGGTCGTGCCCGAGCTTCCCGAGGTCCAGGCGCACGCCGAGCGCCTCGAGGCCCGCTTCTCTGGGCGCGTGCTCAAGCGCTTCGAGCCCCTCCGGTTCACCGCGCTGAAGACGGCCGTGCCGCCGCCCGATGCGGCATACGGCGCGCCGGTGCGCGGGGTCGGCCGGCGCGGCAAGTACCTGCTGGTCGACATCGAGCCCGTCACGTTCGTGATCCACCTCATGCAGGGTGGCCGCCTGCTGATCGACACCAAGCACTCCAAGAAGCCGCGCGGCGGACAAGCCAGATTCTGGTTCGACGATGGCCCCGACGTCGACGATGACGCCGCGCTGCTGCTCACCGAGCAAGGCACCGAACGACGGGCCGGAGTGTGGGCGGTCGACACGCCCGCAGTCCTCACGTCGCCGCCTCTCGACCGGCTCGGCCCCGACGCCGCCGACATCACCGCCGAGCAACTCGCCGAAGCGTTCGCCGCGACCTCGATGCGCATCCATGGGTTCTTGCGCGACCAGCAACAGATCGCCGGCATCGGTCGCCGGTTGGCCAACGAGATCTGCCACCGGGCGAAGGTGTCGCCGTTCGCCACCACCAAGAAGCTCGGGTCCGACGGCGCCGCAACGATCGCCGCGGCGATCCACGAGGCGATCGACGACGGGTTGGCGTATGAACGCACACGCGACGACATGAGCTCGTCGAAGGATCGACCCGGTGGAGTTCACGGTCGTGCCGGCGAAGCCTGTCCGGTGTGCGGTGACACCGTACGTGCGGTCGAGTACTCCGGTTACACGGTGAACTACTGCCCAACCTGCCAGACCGGCGGCAAGATCCTCGCCGACAACACCACCAGCAAGTTCCTCAAGTAGCCACGCGGCAACGAGCAGTACGCTCGCCACATGCCCATCCACATCCGCGCCGAGTCCGACCATTACGCACCAAATGTGCTGTGCCCAGGCGATCCGGTGCGCGCGACGTACATCGCCGAGACGTTCTTCGACAACGTCCAGCAAGTGAACGCCGAACGTGGAATGCATGGCTACACCGGCACGTTCAACGGCGAACCGATCAGTGTGCAGGCCACCGGGATGGGGTGTCCGAGCTCGGGCATCGTGTTCGAGGAGCTGATCATGCTCGGCGCCACTCGGCTGATCAGGGTGGGTACGTGTGGTGGCCTGCAAGATGGGATGGCGATGGGCGACACCGTGGTTGGCGTGTCGGCGTCGACCGACGACAGCACGCCGCTGCGTTATGCGGCGATGGACGGGTACGCACCAACGGCAACGTTCGACCTCGCGGTGCGAGCGGCCGAGGCCAGCCGTGCAGCCGGCACCACCGTGCACGTCGGCTCGATCGTCACGTCGGGTCTGTTCTACGACCCCGACCCCAACACGTTCGGCCGCTGGAAGCGCCTCGGCCACCTCGGCGTGGAGATGGAAGCATCGATGCTCTACACGATCGCCGCGGTGAAAGGGGTCGAGTCGCTGGCGATGATGACCGTGAGCGACCTCCTCGGCGACGACGGATCGACCGAACGGATCAGCGACGCACAGCTGAAAGCCGGCGTCGATCAGATGATGGAAATCGCCTGCCAGGTCGCAGTGTCATGAATTGCCATCGCATGAGTGCCAGAGTCATGAACAGCGATCGGCGAACGCCACGGAACCTCAGCTCGACGGACAACGTCTAATGAACATGATGCGGCGATCCATGGCATTCCTCGCAGCAGGCGCCCTGCTGTTCGCAGCGTGCGGCGACGACTCCGACTCGAGCGACGACGGCGGCACGACACTGCCGCCCGCCGACACGCCAGCGACCGTCGAGAACCTGTCGGGGCAGACCTTCGTCGCCACCGACATCAGCGGGTACACCCTCGTCGACGGCAGCGAGCTGACAATGTCGTTCGACGGCGACCAGCTGAGCGCCAGCGCCGGCTGCAACACCATCGCCGGCACCTACACCCTCGATGACGGCGAGTTCGCCGGTGGCCCCTTCGCCATGACCGAGATGGCCTGCGACCCGGCACTGATGGATCAAGACCAGTGGCTCGTCGATCTGTTGTCGACGGGACCCGGGATGATTCTCGTTGGCCCGACCCTCACCATCGAGGGGCTCGACGGCACGGTCGTGACGATGACCGCCGACGCCTGACCAGATCGGGTCGACCTAGATCAGATCGAGTTCGGCAACGGCGTCGCGCTCGCTGACGAGTTCGGCGGCGCTGGCGTCGATCTTGCCGCGGCTGTAGTCGTTGATGTCGAGGCCCTGGAAGATCTCCCACTTGCCGTCGCGGCACGTGCACGGGAACGACGAGATGATGCCTTCGGGCACGCCGTAGCTGCCGTCGCTAGGAACTGCCATCGACACCCAATCGTCGGCGGGCGTGCCGTTGACCCAGTCACGAATGTGGTCGACGGCGGCGGACGCCGCCGACGCGGCCGACGAGGCACCGCGCGCCTCGATGATTGCCGCGCCGCGCTTGGCGACGGTGGGGATGAACGTCGAGTCGTACCACTCGTGGTCGGCAACGAGCTCGGCGGCGTTCTGGCCGTTCACGTCGCAGTGGTACAGGTCGGGGAACTGGGTCGTCGAGTGGTTACCCCAGATCGTCATGTGCTTGATCGCCGTAACTGGCTGCCCAGTGCGCTGCGCGAGCTGGCTCATCGCCCGGTTGTGGTCGAGCCGGGTCATCGCCGTGAACTGAGCAGGGTCGATGTCGGCCGCGTTGCGCTGGGCGATGAGTGCGTTGGTGTTGGCCGGGTTGCCGACCACCAGCACCTTGACGTCCTTCGACGCCGAACGGGAGATCGCCTCACCCTGCGGCTTGAAGATGCCGCCGTTGGCCGCGAGCAGGTCGGAGCGCTCCATTCCTGCCTTGCGCGGCATGGCCCCGACGAGCAGTGCGATGTCGGCGTCGCCGAAGGCCACGTCGGCGTCGTCGGTGCAGACGATCGAGTCGAGTACTGGGAACGCGCTGTCGTCGAGTTCCATCTTGACGCCATTGAGCGCATCGAGCGCAGGGGTGATCTCGAGCAGCTGCAGCGACACGGGGGTGTCGGGGCCGAGCATCGAACCCGAAGCGATACGGAACAGCAGGCTGTAGCCGATCTGACCGGCAGCACCGGTCACGGCAACACGAACGGGAGTGGTCATAGCGGCGAGCGTAGGCGGGCCCGGCCCGGCGGCCAAGCCCGCCGCAGGCGCTCGGCGGCGCGCCTCCACCGGCAGTTGGGAAGCGTTGGTTCGAGCCCGCTAGTTCCCGAGGCCAAGCACGCGCGCCATGAGCGACGCGTAGAAGTTCTGACCGTCCGGCCGCAGGTGGATGTCGTCGTCGTAGAAGCAGTTCCCCGGGCACTCGCCCGAGATCGCCTGCCAATCGATCACGCTCACGTTCGGGAAGCGGAACGGAGCGGAACGAATCATCTCGTTGTTACCGGCGATCCAGCCGCGCGGCGCCCGGCCGGTGAGCAGTATCACGGTTGGTACCTCGGCGAGATAGCTGAGCATCTCGTCGAGCGTGGCCTGACTGAATCCACCGTTGGTGCCGAGGTGGACGACCACCACCGACCCGTACGTGGCGTTGTCACGCATCAGCGCCATCGTTGGCAAGAAGTCGACCATTTGCCGGCTGACCGCGGCATCGACGCGGAAGTCGAGCGCGGCGAGCTCTTCCGCGGCACCGAGCATCACCGAATCGCCGAGGGCGATCAGCGGAAAACCCCCCGGCGTCGATTGGACTTCGAGCTGCTGCATCGCGTCGAGACTGCCGACCACGCCGAGTTGGCGAACCGGCGCCGGCGGCGCAGTTGTGGGCGGTGCAGTCGTCGGCGGTGCAGTGGTCGGTGGCACCGTGGTCGGTGGCGCGCTGGTCGCCGGCGCGGATGTGGCGGTGGCTGCCTCGTCGTCGGCGGGGGTCGACCCGGCGGGAGCGGCTGCAACCGTGGTCGGCGCTGTGGCGGGCACCGTGGTGGGTGCGACGGTCGTTGGCGGGGCGGTCGTGACAGCAGCGGTGGTGTTTGGCGCAGGAGTTACGTCATCGTCGCCGACCACGTCGCCCTGTGCCTCGCTTGCCAACTCGTCGTTGTCGAGGGCGCCGAAGTCGGTGACGAACTCCTCGTTGTCGTCGAACTCCGCGGCGATGGCGTTCGGCTTCACGGGTGCGGCGACCAGCGATCCAACGGCGAACAGCAGCAGGGCGAACGCAATGATCGACACGCTGATCAGCGCTGTCCGCCCCCCGGGTGAAAGGCGGCCGATCAGGCGGCGGGTATCGGCGACAAACGTGCGCCGTCGCACCGGCCGTTCGATCAGCCGGAACGACAGCTCGGTGATCGCCACGGTGAGCACCATCGCGGTGGCGAACTCACGGAGGGTCAGGGGTGTCCCGGCGACCCCGCGCAGGATCTGGTAGATCGGCCAGTGGAAGAGGTACAACCCGTACGAGCGGGTGCCGATCCAACGCAACACCGATGTGCCGAGGATGCGGTCGGTGACGCCGCCGCGATGTGTCACCCCGGCGATCACCATCAGTGTGGCGATGCCACACAGGAAGAAACCGCCCTGGAAGAGGAACGGGTCGGCACCGCTCGGCGTGGCCAGGTACACGTTCCAGCACATCCAGGCGAAGATCGCCATCCCGATCAGCGCCAATGCGTCGAACCAGCGGCCCTTCGTGCGCAACGGACCGCGGGCGACTGCGTAGGGCCGCCAGACCAGCGCAAACGCTGCGCCGAGGAGCAACCCGCCAGCACGCGTGATCGTCGACAGATACAGCGTGTCGATCTTGGAGATCGGTCGGTCGCCAATCCACCAGTAGGCATCCGGATTGACATCGGGCTCACCAAGCGGGCCGCTGTAGAACAGCACGGCAACCGTCACGGTGACCGCAACGGCGGCAAGGAACAGCCAGCGGGCGACGCCGGCAACCCGCCGGGTGCCAGAACGGGCGAGGAGCAGGGCCATGATCAGTGGCCACACGAGGTAGAACTGTTCTTCGACGGCCAGGCTCCACAGGTGACGCAACGGCGCGAAATCGCCCGCTGCGGTGTACCCGAGGCCGGTCCAGATCTGGTACCAGTTCGTCACGTAGAAGGTGCTCGAGATGACATCGCCGCGCAGCTGGCCGAGCGCGTCGCGCTCGAACAGTGCGGTCCATACGACGACGAGGGCCATCATCGCCATCACCGCCGGGAGGAGCCGGCGGGCGCGGCGCACCCAGAAGTCGCGCAACGAGATCCGGTACGTGCGCTCGCGTTCTGCCACGAGCAGCAGCGTGATCAGGTAGCCCGAGATGACAAAGAACATCTCGACACCGAGGAAGCCCCCAGGAAGCCACGCCACGTTGGCGTGGTACACCATCACGGCGACCACCGCGAGGGCGCGCATGCCGTCGAGACCCGGCAGATACGGGACGCGGCTGATTCCGGTATCGAGGCCGGGCGCGACCGGCTGACCTTGCGGCGGAGCGAGCGTCGCCATGGCGGGATCAAGTATCACCGACCACGACCGCGAATCGGCGTCACGCCTTCGTCAAACCATGGCACTCAAGTCACAGGGCCGCAGGTGCGACGGCCAGGGAGCCCTGCTGGCCGTCCGCCCGTCCAACCGCAGGTTTCACCGGCGTGACGTCAGGGCGGACCGATCCCTATAGCCCGAGGGCGTTAGCAATGAGATCGGCGTAGTACTGCTGACCATCAGGGCGGAGGTGGATCTGGTCGTCGTACAGACAGCTGCCGGGGCAGGTGTTGACCAGGTCGTTCCAGTACAGCGCGGTCACATTGGGGTTCGCTGCGGCGGCGTTGATGATCAACGCGTTGTTGTCATCGGTGTAGCTATAGGTCGGGGGCAGGCTGTTGAGCACGAGCACCACGTTCGGCACACCCGACAGCGCACCCATCATCCGATCCATGTCACCTTGCGAGATCGGTCCATTCGTACCGAGGTGTACGACGACGGTGTCGCCAAGCCGCCCATCCTGCTCCAGCGTGAGCACGGCGTCGAGACCGTTGATGAACGCCCGGCTCTCGGTGGCGTCGACGATGAAACCGAGCTCTTGCAGTGCCGGGGCGGCGCCGAGCATCACCGAGTCGCCGATCGCCAACCGGGAGATGTTCGCCGGGGGCGGGGCGGTGGTCGCCGGCGGTGGCGCCGTCGTGGTTTCGGGGACCACCACGAGACTGCCGTCGGGGGTGGTTTCGTCGGTCACCACGACCGATCCGGTGCCGGGGGTCTCGATCACGACGGTGTCGCCGGTCGGATCATCAACCGACGGTGCACCGTCTTCGGTCACCTCGGGGTCGACGACCGCACCGCAGGTCGGGTCGTTGATCACGTCGCAGGTCGCCGAACGGCCCTCCTCGATTGATTCAGCAACGTCGTTCTGCTTCAGTTCGGCGGTGGCCAGACTGGCACCGGCGAACACGGCCAGCGCGGTCCCAACTGCCGCTCCGGTGAGCACGGCGCCGCGTCGTGACGGGTGCCGTGGATCGCGAATGCGCGACCACATCGCACCGAGCGCACCCTTGCGGATCGGCGTTTCGACATAGCGGTACGACAGCTCCGTGATGATCGCGGTGGCCACCATCGCCAACGCAAACTCGTGAAACGCCAACGGCTTACCAGCGATGTTGCGAATCAGCTGATAGATCGGCCAGTGGTACAGGTACAGGCCATACGACCGGGTGCCAATCCACAGCAGCACGGGGATGCTCAATACCTTGCTGGTCAGCGCGTGTTGATGGGTGACCGCAGCGATCATCATCAACGTCAGCAGCGAGGCGACGAAGAAGCCGCCACGGAACAGGAACGGATCGGCGCCGTCGACATCGACCAGGCCGACGTACACACACATCGCCGCAAGGCCGATGAAGCCAACCAGAGCGAAGCCGTCGAGCATTCGGCCCTTGGTGCGCAATGGCCCGCGCATCACGGCCACGGGCCGCCAGACGAGGGCGAACGCAGCACCGAGCAGCAGGCCCCCGGCGCGCGAGATCGTCCCGAGGTACAACGTGTCGACCTTGGAGATCTCCCGCCCGAACACCGTCCAGTACTGATCGGGGGTGAGCTCGGGCGTACGGATCGGGCCGGGCTGGTAGAGCACCGCCATCACGACCGTGATCGCCACGGCCAAGAGGAAAAACCAGCGGGCCATCGATGTGACACCTCGGCTGCCAGCGCGCAACACCAGCACCATCACCAAGGGCCACACCAAATAGAACTGCTCTTCCACGGCCAAGCTCCACAGGTGGCGCAGCGGGGCGAAGTCGTTCGGTGAGGTGTATCCGGCGCCGGTGAAGATCTGGTAGTAGTTCGAGACGTAGAAGAACGCGGCCACCACGTCGCCGCGCAGTTTGCCGAGTGCATCGCGTTCGAACAGCGCTGTCCAGATAGTGAGCAGCGTGATCATCAAGAACAGCGCAGGGAGCAGACGGCGGGCTCGCCTGATCCAGAACTGCTTCATGTCGACGCGGTCGGAGCGCTCCTTCTCGGCGACGAGCAGCAGCGTGATCAAGTAGCCGGAGATGACGAAGAACACCTCGACGCCGAGGAATCCGCCCTTCAGCCAGCTCGAGTTGGCGTGGTACACCATCACGGCGACCACCGCGAGGGCGCGCATCCCGTCCAGGCCCGGAAGGTAGGGCACGCGGCTGATATCTGGGCGGGTCGCGGCCGCCGGGCGAGGCATGCCGCCAACTTTTTCTCGGGTCGTCCAGGTCGGGGCCGCGGCGTTGTCGCCGGCGATCGTGTCGCTGGTGGTCGCGTCGGGGGGCATCAGTCGGGGCGGAGATCGAGCGCGGCGCACACACGTTGCGCGGCGTCGGGACGATTGAGCGTATAGAGGTGGACGCCAGGTGCACCCGCGTCGAGCACTTGACCGGCGAGCTCAATGGCGATCTCGGTACCCACGTGGGCCACTTCGCGCGGGCCGTCGGCGGCCGCAATTCGGTCGCGTACCCAGCCGGGGATCTCGGTGCCATTCATGGCGGCCATTCGCTCGATGGGCGCGAGGTTGGCGATCGGCATGACTCCCGGAACGATCGGCTTCTCAACGCCGAGGTCGGCCAGTTCGTCGACAAGGCGTACGTAGTGCTCGATGTCGAAGAAGAACTGGGTGATGGCGAAGTCGGCCGAGGCCAACTTGTCGGCGAGGTGGCGCCGATCGGTTGCCCGATCGGGTGATCGAGGATGCACCTCTGGATGTGCGGCAACGCCGACTGAGAAACAGCCAGGCGCAGCGACGTCGGCGATCAGGTCGCTGGCGTAGCGATAGTCGCCGGCAACGTCGCCGTCTTTGGGTGGGTCGCCGCCGAGGGCCAAGATGTTCTCGACACCCATACGCCGGTACTCAACGAGGAGCGAGGCCACCTCGTCGCGCTGATGGCCGACGCAGGTGAGGTGGGCCATCGGTTCCAAACCGGTCTCGCGGCGCATCCAGGTGACGACGTCACCCGTGCGGTGCCGGTCGGAGCCGCCTGCGCCGTAGGTCACGCTCACGAAGTCGGGTTTCAAGGGCTCGAGCGCAGCAACGGTCCGACCCAGCGTGAGCTGTGCACCGGCGGTCTTGGGCGGGAAGAACTCGAACGAGATCGTCGGCCCACCGGCCAGCCGTTCTGCAATTCGAGCCATACCCGCGCAACGCTATCCGCCCGACACGCTCAGGCTCGGACGCCCTCCTGTCCGGGCTCGGTCGGCCTGGCGGCCTCTGCCTCGCCTCCCGCGCTCCCGCCGCTGCGCTCTGGTCGCCCGCCTGCACGCGCCGAGGGAGGCCTGGCTCAGTTGTCGAGCGCGTGCACGCGACCCGGCGCAGCCGCAGGGTCGCCCGCCAGGGCGGCCCCGCTGGCGGTCGGCCGTCCAGAGGTGACGTCCTCAGACTCGCAGTAAGGCCGAGCCAATCAGCACTAGTGCCGGAAGTGGCGTTGGCCGGTGAGCACCATGGCGATGCCGTGTTCGTTGGCGGCGGTGATCACTTCCTCGTCGCGCACGGATCCACCTGGTTGGATCACGGCAGCGACGCCAGCGGCATGCGCCGCATCGAGTCCGTCGCGGAACGGGAAGAAGGCGTCGCTGGCGCAGACGCCGCCTGCGGCCCGGCCGTCGGCGCGCTCGGCGGCGATGCGCGCCGAGTCGAGCCGGTTCTGTTGTCCGGCCCCGATGCCGAACGCTTGGAGGTCCTTGGTGTACACGATGGCGGGTCGTCACCGACGTTGCGCCGAGCGATGCGCAGTGGGCTGAACTTGAGTTCGCCTGGCAGGTCTGCGCCGCGGTGAGCTCCAACGCCATCGTGTACACCAAGGACCTCCAAG
>JBCBSO010000034.1:0-13385 GCA_039819205.1 Actinomycetota bacterium | reverse complement strand
CGTCGCCGGTCGTGGCGACGGTGACATCGATGCCGAACGCGTCGAACAGGCCCTCACCGTCGAGAAACGTCCACACGCCGTTGGTCAGTGACCACACGGTGAGGTAGCCCGGCAGGACGTACCACCACCGGCTGGCCCGAACAGGGCCCCTCAGTTTGATGAGATCGAACACTGAGGCGTGTCAGCTGGCCACTCGAACCATTGGGATCTGCAGCTGGTGCGGCCGACGCTCCGGTGCGTCGAACGGGGTGCCATCGACGTGCTTCGCGCCCATGAATAAGAGCCCGTTGCGGAAGCAGATCAGGTCGTAGTCCACAACGGTCTGCCCCTCGACGATGTTGAACATCGGAAACGAACGACCGAGGATGTCCGCCTTGACGTCAGCCTCGAATGGCGTCATGCCGTCGACGAGGCCAGCGTTGAGCATCTCCGCCGCGTCGGGCGCGAGCGGGGTCACGGCGAAGCCCTCGTCGAGGATGTAGTCGATCTCGAACGCACCGTCGGCGATCGGATGGGGAGCACCCCAGCGCAGGTGCCCTTTGAACTCGAATTCGAGCAGCGGCGCTTGGCCGTAGTCGTCGACGTACATCGTGATGGTGCCGGTGAAGGTCTCGGTGTCGTGGTACGTGAACCGGCGCCGCAGTCGGGTCGAGTCGACGACGCCCTCGCCAGTGCGATCCTCGGCAGGACGGAGCTCGACGCTGAGGCTTTCCCAGTCGCCGACGGCGAATGCGCTCACCTCCGGAGCGGTGCGTGGGTCGGTCGTTGCGGTGGGGGTGGTCATGTCAGCTCCAGCGTGATCAGTTCGTGTTGATGAGACGTTATGTCGCATGAACGTAAACGATACGAATCGCTTCGTCAATGGATTTTCGCTACGATCTGTTCCGTGAACGACACGCGATCGATCGGTCGGCCTCCGGGACCGCATGACGACACGCTGTCGAAGCTGCTGCCGAGCGCCCTGCGACTGTTTCTCGAGGAGGGCGGCGCCGCGCTGACGCCGACTCGTTTGCATCAGGAGTCGGGCGTCTCGCGGGCGACGATCTATCGCAATTGGCCGGAGCCGGCAGACCTCATCGAGATCATGTTGCAGTTCGCGACCGCAGCTCCTGAGCAGGGGCATCAGCCGACAGGCGACATGCGCGCCGATCTGCAGCGAGCGATGGAGCACCTGCTCTTCCGCTTCGAGCACCGTCCTGCACGGGCGTTCTTCGGCGCGTGTCTCGAGTACGGCCGGCAGTCAGCGCGCGTGAGCGACGCGGCCGAGGCGTTCGTGGCCGGCATCCTCGATCCGTTCCGCATCGCCCTGGTCGCTGCAGTCGAGGCAGGTGAGGTACAGGGCCCCGTCGACGACCTCGTCTACGAACTCACCGGTCCACCGATCCTGCGCCATGTCATCCTCGGTGAGACACTGACGGCGGATGAGGGAGCAGCGATGGTCGACCGGTTCGTCGACGCCCACACGCGCTGATCGCCCGTCGCGGGTGGGTCGTCCCCCCGACTCAGACGGCCCGACTGACCACGCCCACCGAGGTCAGCACGACTCGCTCCTCGCGACGGGAGGCCTCGAGGTCGACGCTGGTGACCACCCGCCACTCACCGCTGCGCTCGGGATCGAGCAAGGTCTGCTCGACGGCACCCGTTGCCGAGTCGTAGGAGAACAGCGAGCCGTGGCGAGCATCGGGTCCCGTGTCGATGGTGCCGTGCTCGTCCCAATAGATCTCTAGTGCATCGCGCAACTCGTCGGGGACCTCGCGACCGGTGGCCAGCCGGCGCACCCACTCGAACGCAGCGTTGCGGACCATCACCCGGAACGCTCGCTCGTCGTCGACGATCGACCGCTCGCCTGAATAGCGGACCGGTCTCACCTCCGTTGCGTCGACGCCGTCGTCGTCGGGATTGACCAGGCGTTCCCACTCATCGATCAAGCTCGAGTCGACCTGGCGGACGACGGCGCCGAGCCACGCGGTCACGTCGTCGAGGTCGTCGGTGCGCGCCTCGTCGGGCACGTTCTGCAACAACCCCTTGTACACATCGGACAGGTATCGCAGCACCACACCCTCCGAGCGCTTCAGCCCGTAGGCCTGCACGTACTCGCCAAACGTCATCGACCGTTCGAACAGCTCGCGGGCGATCGACTTCGGGGCCACGTTGTCGGATCCGACCCACGGGTGCCGCTGGCGGAATCTGTCGAAGTCGTCGTAGATCCAGTCGCGGTTCGGCTTGGGGTACTCCACCTGCGACAAGCGCTCCATCCGCTCCTCGTACTCCACCCCGGCAGCCTTCATCTCGGCCATCAGCTCGTCCTTGGCCCGATCGAGCTGTGCCGCCAGGATCACGCCGGGGTTCTCCTGCACCGACTCGACCAGCGTGAGCACGTCGAGCGCATCGATCAGCGGGTCGACCTCGACATCGCCGGCGACCTCGTCGAGGTCATCGGTCGTCAACGCGGTTGCATCACGTCGCGCCTCGCGCACCCGACCGATCGCCTCGACGGCCCACAACGACAACGGCTGGTGCAGGGCGAACTCGTCCTGCAAGTCGAAGTTCACGCGCACCCTGCGTCCGAGGTCGTCAGGCGGATCGGGGAACTCGAGCAGCTCGGCCGCAGTGAGCGACCGGTAGATGCTGATCGCCCGGCGGATGTGTCCGCGCCGTTGCTTGCGCGTGTCGTGGTTGTCGGTGAGGATGCGCCTCACCGCTGCGCATCCGTCCTCGCCGTTACTCATCGGCCGATCGAGCAGGCTCATCACCATCTGGTGGTTCACTCGGAACTGGCTCTGCAGCGCCTCGGGTTGGCCGTCGACCATCCGCTTGAAGGTGTCCTCGTTCCAGTGTGCGTATCCACGCTCCGGTGCCTTCTTCTTGACCACCTTCTTCTTGCCGCTCGCTTCCGCCTTCTGCTGCAGGCGCAGGTTCTCGACGACGTGCTCGGGCGCCTGGACCCAAACGTCACCTCGATCGTCGAAGCCCTTGCGGCCCGCCCGCCCGGCGATCTGGGCGAACTCGCGGTTCGTCAGCAGGCGGACGCTCTGACCGTCGTACTTGCACAACTTGGTGAACAGCACCGAGCGGATCGGCACGTTGACGCCAACGCCGAGCGTGTCGGTGCCACAGATGATCTTCAGCAGCCCGCGCTGGGCGAGCTGCTCCACCAGCAACCGGTACTTCGGTAGCAAGCCAGCGTGGTGCACGCCGATGCCAGCGGTGATGAACCGGCGCAGGTCCTTGCCGATGGGGGAGTCGAAGCGGAATCCGCCCAGGGCGTCCTTCACCGCCGCCTTCTCGTCCTTGGTGAGCGGATCGAGCGCGATGTAGTTCTGCGCGGCCTCGGTCGCTTCGCGCTGCGTGAAGTGCACGAGATACACCGGCGATTTCCCGGCCTCCAGGAGTTGCTCGACGCTGCGGTGTGTGGTCGACGACCGATACTCGAAGTCGAGTGGCACGGGACGGGTCGCCGAGCGAACGAGGCTGACCTCGCGGTCGGTGCGGGCGTGAAGATCGCGACGAAAGAACTCAACGTTGCCCAACGTCGCCGACATCAGTACGAATTGGGTGAGCGGCAGTTCGAGCAGCGGCACCTGCCAGGCCCACCCGCGTTGGGGGTCGCCGTAGAAATGGAACTCGTCGATGATCGCCACATCGACGTCGGCGCGGCGCCCGTCGATCAGCGCCCGATTGGCGAGGATCTCCTGGGTGCAGCAGATGATCGGTGCGTCGGGATTGACCGCCGCGTCGCCGGTGACCATGCCCACCTGCTCGGACCCGAACTCGCGACAGAGGGCAAAGAACTTCTCGCTCACCAGCGCCTTGATCGGCGCCGTGTAGATGCTCCGCCGACCGTCGGCCAGTGCGAGAAAGTGGGCCCCCGTAGCAACCAACGACTTGCCCGAGCCCGTCGGCGTATTGACGATCACATGGTTGCCGAGCGCGATCTCGAAGATCGCTTCCTCCTGTGCGGGATACGGCTCGATACCCGCAGCGTCGAGATAGCCGGTGAACGCGTCCAGCGCCTCGTCTGGTGGCACATCGCGCGTGGGTAACGCCGCAAGTAGGGGAGCGATCGTGGCGTTACCAGCGTCGGACATCGCCCGGAGCGTACGTGTAACGCTCGTGTCCGGGACGACCGCTACATCAGGTTGGGGAGGGTGGCGGCGTGCGTGGGATGCCGTCGGGCGGTGTGGGCTCGTCGGCGCCGACGGTTTCGGTGTCGTCTGCCTCGATGGTCGCGGACTCCGATACAGACGCAGCTGCGGCTGGCGCAGCGGTCGGCACGGCCGGCGATGATGTCGCCGTTGGCGGCGGGCCATCGCCGCGCTTGGGCGGGGCCAAGCGGGCCCACACGAGGCCGACAATCACGCCGGCGAGCACCGCCCCGCCCAGGATCAGCCAGTCGCCGAAGGCGACGACGGCGAACAGCACCAAATAGACCGCGACGCCAACGCCGAGCAGGAGCCCCCACAGCGCGCCGCGTACGAGGTGGTAATCGACCGCTTCGGTCGCGTGCGCACGTGCGCCGGGTGTGTCGATCGTGCTCATCCGCCAGCCCTCCAGGTGATCGCGGGGCGAGAGTTGAACAGCAGCCCGAGCACCCCGGCGATCGCCGCAGCACCGCCGACGATGCCGCCGACACTGAGGATGGGGCTTCCGGTGTCGAACTGTACGTAGCCGCTTCCGTCGCACGTCAGACCGTTCGCCGATGTCAGCTCGCCCGACACAGGGAAGATCCCCGACGGCAGCACGAACGACCCGCCCGGGATGTCATCGATGTTGACTTCTCCGGCGTTGCGGTTGTCGCCGTTCGGGTTGTCGTCGCCGCCCGAGTCGAGGCTGATGCCTGCGGTGCTGATCGACCACGTGTGGTCGCGGGCGCCATCGCCGTCGCGGGGCAGCGCCCCGGTGTACACCACGCGGCTCTTCACCAAGAACGGGTTGTCCTTGGTGAACGCTCGCTTGCCAACGTCGTCAGCGGGGTACATATCGATGAGCTGGCCATCGGGCCCGCCACCTTCATTGGAACCGATTCCGACGGCCCAGTCGACCATCTCGCCGTCGCTGTCGTACGACATCGCCATGCCGCTGCAGTCGCCGGTGAGCTCCGAGCCGGTCTCGCCGAACACCTCAGCCTGCAGCACGGTGGCGGTCAGCTGTCCTTGGATCGTCTGCAGCGCCGTGATCGATCCCGGTTGGAGATCGCGATCTCCTGGTGCACCGACCGGTACCTCCGAGATGATCGGCTCACCGTTGGGGCCCTCGGTGACGTCGACGTTGCCGTCGCCATCGAAGTCGAGGTCGAACAGCTCAAGCGTGTACTCCTCGATGATCGCATTGACGTCGTCGGGACTTGGGTCGGCGGTGCTGTCGCCACCGCCGTCGTCATCGTCCTGTGCGAGCGCCGTACCACCCATCACCATCGCGCCGAACGCCAGCGCCGCGAATGCGGCCGCGCGCCGTCGTCGAGTTCCCCTCATCGCGCCCTCCCCTCGAGCCCGTCACGGCGATAGTAGCCAACCTCGCCAACGCGCCAGGACGAGCGCAGGGCTCGGCTACGACAGCAGTTCGGCGAACCCGTGCAGTGCCGAGGCCGGGCCGTTGAGCAGCACCTCGGTGATGCACGTGTCGTGCCACCGCGGCAGCTCTTCGCGGATCTTCTCGGGCGGCCCGACGAGGGCGACGTCTTCGACCATCTCCAAGGGAATTGCCGCCGCGGCGTCCTGCTTCTTGCCGTCGAGGTACAGCTCCTGCACCTTTGTGGCCACTCCCTCGTAGCCCATGCGGGCGAACACCTCGAAGTGGAAGTTGGCGCCTCGAGCGCCCATGCCGCCCGCATACAGCGCGAGGAACGGGCGGACGAAGTTGGCGCACTGCTCGACATCGTCGCCAGGGATCACCATCACGTTCGACGACACCTCGAACCGTTCGGCCTTGCCAGGCTCGCCGGATGCGGCAAAGCCCCGTTCGAGACAGTCCCGGTAGAACTTGTCTTCCTTCGGCGAGAAGAACAGCGGCAGCCAGCCGTCGCAGATCTCGGCCGCGAGCGCCACGTTCTTTGGGCCTTCGGCGGCCAGAAAGATCGGGACGTCGGTGCGCAACGGATGCAGCGTTGGCTTGAGTGCCTTGCCAAGTCCTGCCCCGCCTTGGAACGGCAGATCGTAGAAGTCGCCGTGGAACTCCACGGGCGCCTCGCGGGCGAAGATGGCCCGCATGATCTCGACGTACTCGCGGGTTCTGGCAAGCGGGCGCGGATACGGCTGCCCGTACCAGCCTTCGACCACCTGAGGGCCCGACGCGCCGAGCCCACAGATGAACCGACCGCCCGAGAGGTGATCCATCGTGAGCGCCGCCATCGCCGTTGCGGCCGGGGTGCGTGCCGACATCTGGAAGATCGCCGTGCCGAGCTTGATCTTCTCGGTCTGCGCACCCCACCAGGCGAGCGGCGAGAGTGCGTCGGAGCCGTACGCTTCGGCGGTCCAAATCGAGTTGAATCCGAGTCGCTCAGCCTCGACGACCGCTTCGGCCGCGCCGGCGGGTGGGCCAGCCGACCAGTAGCCGGTGTTGTAGCCGAGCTTGAAGTTCGTCATGCCGGCCACCCTATGGCTGGCGTCGTACTCCGGATGAGTCCAAGCTCACTCCGTCGATGCGGACCCGTCGACTGCGGCGGCGACCTCAGCGAGAATTTCGGCGGGTTCTTCATGAGGGAGCACGGGGCGACTGTCGTTCGACTCCGCCGAGTCGCCCAACGCACATCCCGACTCGTCGTCGCAGCTCACCCACGCCTCCGGCGCGAACGTGTCGGTGAAGCCGAACTGGTTGCGCGTCGCCGAGAGCAGTAGGAAACGCCACAGGCCCGACGACTCGTCGACGCGGACGATGTCGATGGCGTGCTCGACCGTCTGATCATCGACAGCGAACTCGACGACGATGTCGGGTCGACCGTCGGCAGCGGGGCCGCGCAGCACCAAGGGGCCGTCGAGCAGACCGACCGACGCAGCGTCCGTGAGATAGTCCTGCACCTCGAGCGAGCTGAGCGAACCAGTGACCCAGCCATCGTCGCCGGTGGTGATCACGGTGCCATCCCCGTACAGCGTGAACAGCGGCAAGGTGGTGTCAGCGGCCGACGAGCTAGCGACCTGGGCGACGACCGCCAGCGGATCGGCGGAGTAGTCGAACCGCGGCACCGGTGGCAACGTCTCGAACCCGGGCGGAGTGGCCACGGTCGTCGCTACCGCGATCGACGGTGCGGGACCGGTGTCGACCGTGATGTCGGCGGTGGTGTCGATCGATGACTCGGTGCCGCCTGGTGTGCAGCCGACGACGAAGAGGGTGCAGCCGATCACGAAGAGCGCGCCTGCAGCGACGAGCAGCGTGCGGCCCGTCGACGGGATCAGGCGAGCACCTCATCGAGGTCGCTCGCTGTAGTGCCGAGTGCACCGGCCACCGCCGAGTTGGTGTGTGCGCCGTCGTAGGTGTTCACACCTGGGGCAATCGCCCGATCGTGACGCGCTGCGCCGATGGCGCCGAACCGGGCGACGTCGAGCACGTACGGCAACGTCGCGTTCGTCAGCGCGTAGGTACTGGTGTGGGGGACTGCGCCCGGCATGTTGCCAACGGCGTAGTGCACCACACCGTGCGCTTCATAGACGGGATCATCGTGGGTTGTCTCGCGGGTTGTCGCGATGCATCCACCCTGATCGACCGCCACGTCGACGATGACAGCACGCGGCTTCATCGCGGCGACGAGGTCGGTGTCGACCACCACCGGGGCCCGTCCGCCGGCGACGAGAATCGCCCCGATCACGAGGTCGGCGTCGATCACCGACCGCTCGATGGCACCCCGGTTGGAGGCCAGCGTGATGATCCGACCCTTGTGGATCTGATCGACCCATCGCAGTCGGTCGAGGTTCTTGTCGAGGAGGATCACCTCGGCCTCCATGCCGGCGGCGATCCACGCCGCGTTCCATCCGACGTTGCCGGCGCCGAGCACGACCACCTTGGCCGGGCGTACGCCGGGCGCTCCACCCATCAAGACACCGCGCCCGCCGTTGTGTCGCTCGAGAAAGTGTGCGCCCTGCTGTGGCGCCAATCGGCCAGCGACCTCGCTCATCGGGGCGAGCAGCGGCAACGACCCATCGGGGAGTTGCACCGTCTCGTAGGCCACGCCGGTTGTTTTGGCCGTCACGAGCGCATCGGCCACGTCTGGATAGGCCGCGAGATGTAGGTAGGTCATCAGTGTCAGGTCGTCGCGGAGGTGCGCGAACTCCTCGGCCATCGGCTCTTTCACCTTGATCACCATCGGCTGCGCCCACGCATCGGCGGCCGTGGGAACGATGGTGGCACCGGCTGCCTCGAAGTCGGCGTCGGAGATCGACGCACCTTCGCCGGCCAGCGATTCGACGTACACGTCCACACCATGGCGCTCGAGTTCGCGCACTCCATCGGGCGTCATCGCCACTCGATGCTCCGCGGTCTTGAGTTCGCGCGGTACCCCCACGCTGCGGTTCACCGGTGTGTTCATCACCTCATCGTGTCAGACGACTACCGTGCGGACCCGATGTCTCGCCAGAATGCGCCGCGCATCGTGGTTGGCCCCGCCACGGCGCCCGAATGGCTGCGCACCGCGGTCGTCGAGGGCGGCGGTGAGCCGGTCGATCCGGGCCCCGCCGATGCGATCGTGTGGGGATCGGCATACGACGTCGATGGGCTGCTCGCAGCACTGTCGGCCGCGCCTCGCGCCGAGTGGGTGCAACTGCCATTCGCGGGCATCGAGAACTTCCTGCCCCATCTCGATCGTGACCGACTGTGGACCTGCGGGAAGGGTGTGTACGCCGAACCAGTCGCCGAGATGGCGTTGGCGCTCGGGCTCGGTGGGCTGCGTCACGTGCCCGGTTACACACGGGCTGACGACTGGACGGGCCCACGCGGCAGCAATCTGCTCGGCGGACGGGTGACGATCTTCGGTGGCGGTGGCATCACCGAGGCACTCGTGCGACTGCTGCAGCCGTTCTCCTGTCACATCACGGTGGTGCGCAACCGAGTGCAGGACATGGAGGGCGTCGATTCTGTCGTCGGAGCCGACCGCTACGCCGACGCCTTGCCCGGCGCGGATCTCGTGGTGCTCGCGCTCGCATTGACGCCCGAGACCGAAGGGATCATCGCCGCCGACGAGCTGGCGATGATGGAGTCGCATGCGTGGTTGGTCAACGTTGCGCGCGGGCGCCACGTCGTCACCGACGACTTGGTCGACGCGCTGCGTGCGGGCACCATCGGCGGTGCTGGCATCGACGTGACCGATCCCGAGCCGTTGCCCGCCGATCACGCGCTGTGGTCGCTGCCCAACTGCGTCATCACCCCACATGTTGGCAATACCCCAGAGATGGCAGCACCGCTGCTCGCCGAGCGGGTGCGCGCCAACGTTCGCCGCTTTGCGCACGGCCAGCCGCTGATCGGCCTGGTCGATATCGACGCCGGTTACTGAACGCGGCCGACGTCGGACCGTGGCCCAGCGCTCGTAGCGTGGGTGTCTGAGTGACCACTCGAACCCATTACGCCGTGCTGGGTATCCGCCCTGATGCCTCCGACCAGGAGGTGCGCGACGCGTTTCGGCGACTCGCACGTCAGCACCACCCCGATCGCTCAGCGGCCGAGCGCGCTGGTGCTGATCGCATGGCCGAAATCAACGAGGCCTACCGGGTGCTGTCCGATCCGTCTCGGCGAGCGGTGTACGACGCCAGCCTTCGCCGCTCCCCGGCCGAACCGTCGACCGCTCCGGAGCCAGCCGACGAGGGGTACTCGCCACCGACGAGTCGGCCGGCCGACCTGCAGCCAGCGCGCATCCCGTGGCGCATGCTCACCGTGGTTGGAGTCATCGCCATCGTGGGCATTGTGGTGCTGGCCCAGTTCACCGAGCCCGGCGAACCCGACGGCCCGGACGGCATCATGCGCGTCGGCGACTGTGTCGAGATCGAGCTCGACAACGACGCGCGCGAGGTCGCCTGCACGGGCGACGTATCGATCGACCTCGTCGTTCGCGCCTTCGTCCCCTTCGAGGGCCGGTGCCCCGGCGTGACACGGCCGCACCGCGATCGGCAGGGCATGGGGATTGCCTGCGTCGAGGTCGCTGCAAGTACCGGGTCGGGCTGACGCCGGTGTGTCGCTCCTAGCCTGGCCAGACGATGCCTGCGCAGGATCGAAGGCGTGACGACATCGAGTCGGTCGAGGTCGTTCGAACATCACACGTCGAAGTGCGATTCGAGGACGGCCTGCACGCCCGATACGAACTCCCAGATCTGCGACTCGCCTGTCCGTGTGCCGACTGCAATGCCCGCCGACTGCGCGGCCAGCCGGTCGCGCCGTCGCTCGACAGCGGTGGTGAGATCACGGTGGCCACCGCCACGTTGACCGGGGCATGGGGGTTGAACCTCGATTGGAGCGACGGTCACACCACAGGGATCTACGCGTGGGCGACGTTGCGCGACTGGGTGGATGATGGCGTGGTCGGGATGCCAGTCGCGGACGATGACACCCGCTGATAGCGTGGCCGCTCCGTTACAACACGGGCGATTAGCTCAGATGGAAGAGCGCCACGTTCACACCGTGGAGGTCGTGGGATCGAGACCCGCATCGCCCACCGCAAAGGCCCTGCTCAGGGACAGGTGACTGAGCGCGGCCTGCTCGGCCCGGACAGCGAGCTCGCCTGCGTGGTCCAGAATTCCCTTGGGCAGCGCGAGGAGTTCACCGGTCGGGCCCTCGAGGGGCTGGGTCGTGTGGCGAGTTGTCGGGTGGCGCGCCGCCGAGGAGCTGTGTGGCCTGTTGTGCGGTTGCGACGACGATGGCGACGTAGCGGTCGTGTGACTCGGTTGCGCGAGTGGTAGGGGCGACGAGACCGATGGCGCCGTAGACGCCTCTGTTGGGGCCGAAGACCGGCGCGGCGATACCGGTGACTCCAGCTTCGGAGGTTTCGTCATCGATGGCCCAGCCGCGTTGGCGCGTCCTGCGTAGTTCCTGTTCGAGGGTTCGCTGTGCGAGTCTGCGTTCGTCGGGGGGCATCGCTTGGAGGTTGCGCAAGACGATCTCGTCGCGTGGGTCGTCGGACAAGAAGGCGAGGACGGCGCGTCCTGATGCTCGTTTCAGTTCGGGTCCGGCATATCCGACGGTGAGGCCGCCGACGCGTAGTGGTTGGGTCCCTTCGACGAGCTCTTTGAGGATGACGCTTTGGCCGTCGAGCGTGGACAAGAAGGCGGTCTCGTTGGTGTCGTCGTTGATGTGGCGGACGAGCAGGGCGAGATCGCCCCGGACGTTGAGCCCGTTGAGGTAGGCGTGCGAGAGCGTGCCGACGGCGCCGCCGAGCCGGAGTCGGCCTTCGTCGTCACGTTCGAGATAGCCGCGAGCCACGAGTGTTCTGAGCAGGTGATAGCTCGTCGTGAGATTCACGTCGAGCGCTGCGGCGACCTGCTTGACGGTCGGCGGCTCGTTGCTGGTAGACACGAACTCCAAGAAGCTGAGGGCCCGGTCGACCGTCTGCAGCGTATGCGGGGTCCGCGACTCGTGAGTCCGCACGCCGTCACTGTAGGTCATGCGTTTCGATATATGAAAGCAATCTCGGATATTGACAGAATGTTCGTGAGACCCTACCGTTCGCCTAGTTCGCCAGGAGAGGAGCACGGGGCAATGATCGACACCGCTGAGACGGAACTCGACGCCGTCGTCTGTCTCCACTCGCTGTTCCTCTCCCCGCAGATGTTCAACGACCTGATCGCGGCGGGCGCCGGCCGCTACCGGTTCATCGCGCCGGAGTTCCTCGGCCAGGTGAGCCGGCTCGAGGACACGTCGTCTCCGGTCGTGACGATGGAGGAAGCGGCCGAGGACCTCTGGAGGATCATCGAGGATCTCGCCGTCGAGCGGTTCAGCATCGTCGCGCAATCGATGGGCGGCGACGTCGCCGTCCGCATGGCAGCTCAACACCCGCAGCGAGTCCGGCGCATCGTGCTGATGGGGACGTCCGCGTGTGCAGAGCCCACCGACCAGCGAGCAGCGTTCACCGGGCTCGTCGACGAGGTGATGGACAACGGCTTCACCGACGACAAGGTCGAACTGTTGATGAGCATCTTGTTCGGGGCGTCGTCACGCGAGAGCCAAGCCGCCGCGGCGCGCCTCGGACTGTGGCGCCGCCACATCTCGTCGTTGTCTCCCCGCCTCGGTCCAGCGATGCGTGGCGTCGTCGAGCGCCACAGCGCGGTCGGGCAACTGCGCTCGATCACCGCGCCAACGCTGATCGTGTCTGGGGCCGAAGACACTGCCCGACCTCCGGCATGGTCCGACGAACTGTTCGACCACATCCCGAATGCAGAGCTGTGGCGACTCAAGCGGGCCGGCCACAGCCCGCTGATCGAACAGCCGGACATCGTCAACAAGGTCACGCTCGAGTTCCTCGACCGACCCATAGCACACGCTTGACCGGAGCCATTCATGTCCGTTCGATTGATCACGCCAGACAGCCTCCCGAGCGCACCGACGCATCACCAAGTCGCTATCGCGTCAGGATCGCGGATGGTCTTCGTCGCCGGCCAGGTCGCTCTCGACGCCAACGGCGCCCACGTCGGCGTCGATGACACAGCAGCTCAAGTCGAACAGTGCTACTTGAATGTCGCTGCCGCGCTCGACGCCGCCGGAGCCACATTCGACGACGTCGTGAAGCTGACCGCGTATGCCACCGACCTTCGCCCCGACGTGCTGGCACAGTTCAGCGTCGGGGTTGCGCGAGCCTGCGAGCGACTCAACATCTCCCCGCCGATGGCACCACTCACCGGAATCGGCGTCGAGGCGCTCGCCGAACCCGAGTTCCGCGTCGAAATCGACGCAATCGCGGTTGTTGCCAACTGACCAACGGCCGAACACCGGCTCGGCACCACGACGCCGATGATGAGCCTGGCGACGCGATGCCGCTAACCCAGTTCATCGACTTGCTTGCCCGCTAACGGGAGGGCTCGCTCGCTACCCCTCGCCGGGGAGGACTGTCGGACCCTTGACAGTGCTGGTGGGTCTGTCGCTCTTCTTGCTGTTTCCTTCACCGGTACTTGCTCGGCCCTTATCGCTGGCTGCGAACGTGCCTACCACTGAACGATCCCGATATTGGGCAAGGAGCACCCTGTGAGTGTTGATCTAGAGATGTCTGCTCAGCCGCCGGCATGGCCTCAGCCCGTCGTCGACCGGCGTCAGGCACTGCGGACTGTTGGGGTCTTCGGGCTCGGTGCCGTGTTGGTGGCGTGCGGCTCGGACTCGTCAGCGTCGACCGCGCCTGAGTCGACGGGGGCCAGCGAAGCGACGACCACTTCGCCGGCGCAGCGGTGGTCGTCGACCCGCTCCCGCCCGCCGGTGAAGTGGTCGTC
>JBCBSO010000033.1:0-13457 GCA_039819205.1 Actinomycetota bacterium | reverse complement strand
CGCTTCTTGCGGCCGATGTACACGGGCGAGGAGGTGTGGTGTCAGCTGTTCAGTGAACCCGGGGCAGGCAGCGATTTTGCCGGACTCGCCGCCAAGGCGGTGCAGGACGGCGAGGAGTGGACGGTGAACGGCCAGAAAGTGTGGAACACGCTGGCCCACCTCGCCGACTACGGCATGCTCGTCACGCGTTCGAACCCCGAGTTACCCAAACACAAGGGGATGACGTACTTCGCGCTCGACATGCACGCGCCGGGCGTGGAGGTCCGCCCGTTGCGTCAGATCACGGGCGAAGCGGAGTTCAACGAGGTGTACCTCACCGACGTGCGGATACCCGACGCCAATCGCATCGGTGCGGTTGGAGAGGGCTGGCGGGCGTCGCTGACGACGCTGATGAACGAGCGGCAGGCGATCGGCGCCGGGGCATCGAGCGGCAAGCCGCGTCGTGGCGGCGGAGCGAACGACGCCGTGGCGATCTGGGAGAAGCTCGCCGACGAGGAGAAGACCGCTGTGCGCCGCGATCGACTGATGGAGCTGTGGGTGCGCGGCGAGGTGGGGCGCTTGACCAACCTCCGCGCCGCAGAGGCCGCCAAGGCCGGCAACCCTGGCCCCGAGATGTCGGTGGCCAAACTCGAGTTCGCCGAGTTCAACAAGGAGCTCTACGACTTCTGCATCGACCTCCTCGGAATGGACGGCCAGGCGGGGTACGACTACTCGTTCCGACGCCCTGAAGAACTCGACGTCACCGGCACCGGCCGCGGGATTCAGTACGCGTTCTTGCGTGTCCGGGCGAACTCGATCGAGGGTGGCACGTCGGAGATCCTGCGCAACATCGTCGGTGAGCAAGTGCTGGGGCTGCCCGGCGAACCGCGCGTCGACAAAGACGTGGCGTGGACCGACGTGCCACGCAGTTGACTCCGCGACCGCCCATCTCCAACGCGCACGCCGGAGCCGGCTCACCGCCCACGCATCGCCGTTCGACTATTGCCCGCTGTAGGACACCACACGTTCTGGGTCGAGGCGGATCGTCACCAACGCTCCCGCGGGGGCGGAGCGCCATTGCTCGACCACTTCGGCAGCACCGGGGTTGGAGAGATCCCAATACCGCGGCGCCAGCACGTCGACCGCGAGCGAGGTCGCGTCGTCGTCCCAGTCGAGCACTGCGGTGCCATCGAACCGGACCCACGACGGCGGCTCGTCGACGTCGTTGGTGATCAGCACCGAGATCCGCGGATCGCGTTTCAGGCCGGTCACCTTTGGCGCACTGGCCATCGAGAACATGCGCACCGACGTTCCGTCCCAGTCGTACCAGAGCGCAGCGCCGTTGGCCGTGCCGTCGGCGTTCGTGCGCAGCAGGATCGCCTGGCGGGTCTTCGCCAGAAATGTGTCCAGCTGTTGTGCGGTCATCTGTGTCATGTCGCCTGCCTGTCGTAGTGGTTGTTGGACACACCAGGTCAATCGGTTGCCGGATCGTGCATCTGCCGACCGAGCCACTGATACCAGCGCAAGATCGGCTCCTCGAGCCATGACAACGCGCCGGCCTCCACCTTGCGCGAGGCGAGGCTGCGCTGCACGCCAGGCATCGCGGTGCCGTCTTCGTCCATCACCTGCTCGAGAAAGTTCGAGCCGAACTCGCTCGATGCCGGTCGCAGCTCACCCGACGCTCGTGGACGGGCGAACACGCCGCAATACACCCGGGTCCGGTCGTGGGAGATCGGCCACATGGTGTAGTAGCCAAAGCTGTCGGGACTGACGGTGAACGCCGTCGTCGGGGGTGTGAACGAGATCTCCAGCATCGGCACCCCCATCCCCATGTCGCCTGGCACCCATCCAGATTGCTCGACCATTCGCTGCGCCGACTCGGTCTTCATGTCGTAGGGAATCTGGTAGTAGGAGTAGCGGTCGCCGTACTCGATCGAGTCCTCCACCGACCGCGTCGGGGCGTAGTTCTCGATCGTGCCGCGATGCACGCCCATGTGGTGGTAACTCTCGAGACTGTTCTCGGTGGACGCCTTCCAGTTGCAGTCCCACACCTTGTCGTACCGGTCGACGAGGACCCAGTCGGAGCAGTCTTCGACAAGTCGATTTCGCCGGAAGTGTGCGTCGAGCCCCGACATCTGCGGCGCGAGGGGCGCAGCACCGTCATCGAGGTTGACGAACACAAAGCCGTGCCACACCTCGACCCGGAAGTCGGGCAACGCAATCTCATCCATTGCGAAACACTCGTTGCGCTCCATGTACGCAGCGGCCTCGAGGCGTCCATCGGTGCTGTACGTCCAGCGGTGATAGGGACACCGAAGATGTGCGGTGTTGCCGCCATCGCCCTGCTCGACGATGGGCATGAACCGGTGGCGGCAGACGCTCGACAACGCTCGAATCACACCGTCGTGTCCACGGATGAGGGCGATCGGCTCGCCGATGAGTTCGAGGCCGACGAAGTCGCCGGGGTTCTGCAGCTCGGCTTCGTGGGCGACGCAGATCCAGTTCTTCGACCAGATGGCGTCGATCTCGAGCTCGTACAGCTCTTTCGAAACGTACAGCTCGGGAGGAAGCGTGCGCGCGTTGCTCGTGGTGAGCTCGCGGTAGTCCGACAGCGCAGTCAGCGAGTCGCCGACGTTATCGATCGTCATGGTGTTCTCCGATCCGTTGGTCGGTCGTCGCCCGGCGCCTCGGGGAACAGGCCCGCGATCACTGGCTCAATCATCGATGACGCGTCGTTCGCGCCGAGCTCTTGCAACCAACTGTTGTGGGACAGCACATCGGCCGCGCCGACGATTGCTGCGACCGCTGCCGTGGCCGCCGCGTCCGTCGACAGGTGCGCGTTCCAACCCTGACGATGCGCGACCTCTGCGTTGATCCGGACGGCCTGCATCCACTCAGCCAATGCGGCGGTCATCTCCGGTGCGGGATCGCGCCACACCTCGGGATGATTCATGGCGCGGAACAGCGCCGGCTCATCGATGGCGAGACGAATGTAGGCCGTCGCCTGCGCGCGCAACCGGCCGAGCGGGAACTCGCCGGCCGTCGTCGCAGCGGACTGCATCACCTCGGTCGCTCGCCGGCAGCCTTCGGTGGCGAGCGCAGCGACCAGCTCATCGCGGTCGGCGAAGTGATTGCGCGGCGCACCGTGCGACACCCCGAGATCCCGTGCGAGCGAGCGCAACGACATCTTCTCGATACCGGACTCGGCGATGACCTCCGACGCACGAGCAAGCAGTGCCGCTCGCAGATCTCCGTGGTGGTAGTGGGCCACATCGGTATCCCAACACGGCTGGCCGATGTTGTCAATGTCTATTTTGTTGTCACTGCCTATTTCGGCTGTCACTGTCTATGTCGTTGTGCGGCGGTCAGCGGCCGCGGCACAACGATGCGGCGCACATCCGGGCCGCAATACACGCCATGATCGTCAATGCGTTGCGGCCGGCTGGTTGACCGCCCCTAGCGTCACACCGAAATGGCTGCGTCCTCCGACCACACGAACTTCGCACGCGAGCTGTGGCGGCGCGTGGAGTCGATCCATGCGGTGACCTACTTCGCCCACGAGTCGACCGAGACGGCCGCGCAACTGGGCGTGCGCGGATTCTGGCGGACGTACTTCGGCTACCGAGCCGCACCACTCGGCGCGTGCTCGGCCGCGACGGTGACAGCTGCGTTCTTCGGATTCTCGTCGGCGATGGTGTCCCGCTCCGTTCCGTCGATATGGGAGCTGGCGTCACCAGCCGAACTCATCGAGGCGCGCCACACGGCTGCAGCAACGGCGCTGCGCCGAATCGCCGGCGAGGAGATCGATGCGCTGACACGTAACGGTTGGGCGATCGAGGTGCTCGCCGAGGCCGTCCGTGCAGCGATCGGCGGGAGTCGAGCCCTGTTCCTCGCCAACCGCGATCTTGCTCCGCCCGACGATCCGGTCGCCGCGCTCTGGCAGCTCGCCACGACGGTACGCGAGCACCGAGGTGATGGGCACGTGGCCGCGTGGACCGCGCAGGGGTTCGCGGCGGTCGACGTCGCCGTGCTCTTCGTCGCCACGGGCGGCACATCACGCGAGGCGTTACAACCCAACCGGGGATGGACCGACGACGAGTGGGACGACGCCACCGAGCGCCTCACCCATCAGCAGTTACTCGCTGCGGGTACGCCTACACGCGCGGGGCGCGACGTCGTCGCCCAGGTCGAGTCCATCACCGATGCGCTCGCCACATCGCCGTTCACGGCACTCGACGACAAGGAACGGCACCGACTCCTCGACGCCCTCACACCAGCAGCACAGACGATCACCGTCAGTGCGGCCATCCCGGCCGTCAATCCAATGGGGCTGCCGTTGGTCGCCGGTTGAACACGTGGGGGGTGAACACGCGTTCGCGACGCAGGACGTGGGGCACCGAACGTCGGACCACGCCGACGCGCAGCGGATCGGCGCTGGCAGACTCGGAGCATGCGATTTCGTGCGCTCATCGCCGCGACCGCGACCGTTATCGCGGTCACCGCCTGCGGGTCCGACGACGGATCGTCGAACGACGCGGCAACCAGTGCGGCGAGCGCCGGCGACGCCGTTGGCGCCGAGTCGTCACGCCTAGTGTCGCCCGTCGACGCCGCCGCGCTGATCGACGATCCGCCCGATGACCTCGTGGTGCTCGACGTACGCACGCCCGAGGAGTTCGCCGAGGGACACCTCGCCGATGCGGAGATGCTCGACTTCTACCGTGCCGACTTCGCCGAGCAGGTCGCCGAGCTCGATCGCGATGTGCCCTACGTGGTGTATTGCCGGTCGGGGAACCGAAGCGGACAGACCATTGCGTTGATGGAAGAGCTCGGATTCGCCGATGTGACCGACGTCGATGGCGGCATCGTCGCCTGGTCGAACGCCGAACTCCCCGTCGTGGTCCCCTAGCACCGCACAGCGGTCACGGTGGTGTCTGACACCAGCGTTGCAGGGTCAGGTGGTGCGCAGGTCGTAGGACCCGGCCGGGCCGGTGAGCGTGGCGATCAGCACCACCCGCTCGCCGTCGACGACCTCGACGGGAAAGTTGCCGAGGTCGGCCAGCGTCTGTCGGCACTTGGCCGCATCCGGGTGCTCGATGGTGAACCCGTCGATGCCTAGGCCAGTCGGCGTGCTGACCGATGGATGGGGACTGTCGAGCCAGTCGATGACGAACGGCGTGGCCCCGTCGAAGGCGACCGGAAACGCCAGCTCCCACTGCAGCAGACCGTCGGGAGCCTGGCGCTCCATCGGCATCGGATCGGTGAACGTCTCGCCGAGGGTGGCGAGGTCGGATGCGCGTGCACACCACCAGGCGAACGATGGCCGATCGAGGTCATCGAGACCGAACGGCAACGGAACTCCAGGATCGGGCTGCTCGGGGTCGGGCCCGATGATCTCGAGATAGCTCTGATCGTCTGGATCGCCCGTATCGAGCGCCGCCAACCAGTTGCGTGAGCCCATGCCGGGATGGGCGCCGCCGGCGGCCGCGGTCACACCGGTTGCCGACGCCAGGTCGGCAAGCGTCGCCGCCGGGTCGGGCGCCGCCAGCACGATGTGGTCCAGCCGCATCATGGGCGCTGGGTGAAGGTTGGCGAGCGCTTGTCGAGAAATGCTTGGAAGCCCTCCTGAGCATCATCGGTCATGGCGGCCGACGCCATCAGCTCGATGGCGTAGTCGTAGGCCTTCCCCTGCTCGAGGTCGACTTGGGCATAGAACCCCCGCTTGCCGAGCGACTTCGACAGTGCGCTGCCGCGAGTGGCACGACCGAGCAGGTCGAGCACGGCCTCATCGAGGCGCTCATCGGGCGCCACGCGGTTGATCAAGCCCCATTCGGCTGCGGTGATCGCGTCGATCGAGTCGCCGGTGAGCGCCATCTCCAGCGCCCGCTTGCGCCCGATGTTGCGCGAGAGCGCCACCAGCGGTGTGTGACAGAACAGGCCACCCTTCCCGCCGGGGATGGCGAACGCGGCCGACTCGCCGGCCACCGCCAAGTCGCAGCTGGCGACGAGCTGGCAGCCTGCCGCCGTAGCGAGCGCGTGCACCCGGGCGACCACCGGCTGGGGGATCGCTTGGATGGTGTTCATCATCGCCGTGCACACCTCGAAGAGGCGGCGTGCCTCTGCAAGGTCGGCGTCGACCATGTCACCGAAGTTGTGCCCGGCGCTGAAGACCGGACCGTTCGCGGCGAGGATCACGCCGAGTACGTCGGACGCACCCACGGTTTGCAGCGCCACGGTCAGCTCGGCCATCACGTCGAGGGCCAGCGCGTTGCGCTTCTCGGGGCGGTCAAGCGTGATCGTGGCGAATGGGCCGGCGACGTCTACTTGGAGATGTGTGAACTCCATTCGAACAGTGTCGCACCTGGCCTGTGTACCGCCACAGCCGCGGGCGGTACCGTCGCCTCCATGTCGGCCCCGATCCCCGCCCAACGCGAACGGCAGGCGCTCTGCGATCTTTTCGAACAGGTCGGGCCCGACGCGCCGACGTTGTCGGGCGACTGGACCACGCGCGACCTTGCGGCGCATCTGATCGTGCGCGAACGGCGGCCCGACGCAGCTGGCGGCATCCTGATCAGCGCCCTCGCCGGGCGCACGGAACGGATCCAGACTGAGGTCGCCGAGCGGCCGTGGGACGAGCTCGTCACCGTGGTCCGTGAGGGTCCGCCGCGCTGGTCACCAATGCGCTTCGAACCCGCCGACCGAGCGATGAACACGATCGAATTCTTCGTCCACCACGAAGACGTTCGCCGCGCCGCGGAGGAGTGGACGGTCCGCGAGCTCGACGCCGACACGCGCAACGATCTTCACGGCGCATTGAAGCGATTCGCCAAGACGCTCGCCCGCGGGTCGGAGGTGGGCGTGGTGCTCGACGCCACCGATGCTGGCGGATCGTCACCGATTCTCGCCAAACGCGCCGAACCGTCAGGCACCATCCGCGGCCAGATCGGCGAGATCGTGCTGTACGTCTACGGGCGTAGAGCACAGGCCGACGTCGAGCTCGACGGCGACGACGACGTGCGTGCGGCGCTCGAGACCGCACCGTTCGGAATCTGACCATGGCTGACCCTCGATCATTGGACGGTGCCGTTGTCGCCGTCGTTGGTGTACACGGCGGGCTTGGTCGCCCGATCGCCACCGAACTCGAGAACCACAACGCACGAGTGCTCGGTGTGGCGCGCAGCAACGCTGACGTCGTCGCCGATCTCCGTGACTCACGAGCGGGGACGGCAATCGTCGAGGCCGCAACAGCAACACACGGATGCCTCGACGGCGTCGTCAACGCGGCGGGCATCGTCGGCTTCGGCAACGTCGCCGACACCGACGACGTCGTGATCGAGGAGCTCTTCCTCACGAACGCGCTCGGACCGCTGTGGTTGGCCAAGGCGGTCCTCCCAGCGCTCGCCGACACCCGCGGCTTCTTCGTCAACATCTCGGGAGTGATCGCCGATCAGCCGATGCCCGGCATGGCCGCGTACGGCGCGTCGAAGGCCGCAGCAGCGTCGGCACTCACGGCGCTGCGGCGCGAGGTCCGCCGCGATCGGGTCGACGTAATCGATGCTCGGCCGCCGCACACCGAGACCGGGCTGGCGACTCGGCCACTCGCGGGTACCGCACCGTCGCTTCCGGTCGGCGCCGAACCGCAGGACGTTGCCCAGCGGATCGTGCGAGCGATCGTCGATCGAGAATCGACCGTGACCGCCGACATGTTCACCTAACGGTGTGGAACATCGAGTGTCAGACCGGGGATGACCGATCGCTGACATCCTGTGTCAGGCACCCGATGTCGACGTGACTAACGTCGTTTGCGCAACTGACGTCACACGGGAGGGTGATCGATGACTGCGCCGCTCGCTGATCTATTCGAGCCGTTGCTCACAAAGGTGTTCGGTGGTTCGCCGCCGCTGGTGTTCGAGTTCTGGGACGACAGCTCGCTCGGCGACGACGGGCCCGGCCGGCTCCGCTTCAACGGCCCCGATGCGATCCGGCGCGTGATGTGGTCGCCCGACGAGCTCGGGCTGGCGCGGGCCTACATCAGTGGCGACGTCGACATCGACGGCAACATCGCCATGACGCTACGCAAGCTGCAGCGCTCGGTGGGCCGCGACGTGAGAATCGCCCGCGAGGCGATTCCCGAGGTGATCGCGGTCAACCGCACGCTCGGCACCTTCGGCCGGCCGCCGACGCCGCCCGCCGAGGAAGTGGTTCCCCGCGGTGTGCTCCATTCGCTGTCGCGCGATCGGCAAGCGGTGTCGCACCACTACGACGTCGGCAACGAATTTTACCGGCTGGTGCTCGGCCCGTCGATGACCTACTCGTGCGCCCGTTTTGTCGATGCCGACACCACCCTCGACGATGCACAACCCGCCAAGCACGACCTGATCTGCCGCAAACTCGGCCTACACGACTGGACCAATCGTCGGGCTCCCGAGGGCGAGCGGCCGCGGCTTCTCGACGTCGGGTGCGGGTGGGGGTCGATGGTCATTCACGCCGCAATACACTTCGACGTCGATGCGGTGGGCGTCACCATCAGCGAGGCCCAAGCCCAGCTCGCTCGCCAGCGTGTGAAGGAGGCGGGTGTCGATGACCGCGTCGAGATCCGGCTACAGGACTACCGCGAGGTCAGCGATGGACCGTACGACGCGATCTCGTCGGTGGGCATGGCCGAGCATGTCGGCAGTAAGCGCATGGGCGAGTACTTCTCCGGGCTCTACGGCCTGCTGCCCCCGGGCGGCCGCTTGCTGAACCACGCCATCGCATCCGTCGGAGGGTCGAAGCTGGGGCGGCGCAGCTTCGTCAATCGGTACGTGTTTCCAGATGGCGAGCTGCTCGACATCGCCGACACCATTCGCGAGATGGAGGCCGTTGGTTTCGAGGTGCGCGACGTGGAAAACCTGCGCGAGCACTACGCCAAGACACTGCAGGGATGGGTCACCAACCTGGAGGAGCGCTGGGACGAGGCGGTCGAACTCGTCGGCCAGCCGCGGGCGCGGGTGTGGCTGCTGTACATGTCGGGCTCGATCAACGGCTTTGACGACTTCGGCCTGCAGCTGTATCAAACGCTCGGCGTCAAACTGCACGATGGCGGGGTCAGCGACATGCCACTGACGCGCGCCGAGTGGGACTAGGCGTCAGCGCAGGTGCGATGCGTCGGCGAGCACTCGGCGATCGCCGCTGCGACCGAGTCGATACACCGCAACCAGTAGCTCGACTGTCGTCAACGTGCCTCCCCAGGGGCTCGAACCCTGAACCAATGGATTAAAAGTCCACTGCTCTACCATTGAGCTAGAGAGGCGAGACCGGTGGGAGCGTAGGGCGTCGAGCGGGTTGCGCCTCACTCGCCGAGCAGCGAGTCGTTCCGCGGCACCGGCGGCGACGATGGACCTCGCACGGTCGGTGGATCCCCGGGCTCGAAACGAACGAGCTCGCCGGGTGACGCCATCGGAATGGTGGTCGGGTAGCGGAACGACCAGTCGTGGTCATGGTCACGGTCGTGTTCGAGCACGAGCAGTGCCATCGTCGGGTCGAGCAGGCTCGGATCGGCAGTGACCATCTTGGAGCCGATACGCGCCACTTGGCTGATCGCCCAGCGATGTTCATAGAAGCCTGCGAGCTCGTCCGCGGCGTCCGCATCGAATTCGACGTCGCCATCGAAGTCACCCTTGATCGCTTTGGCACACATGGCGGCGATCCCGGCGAAGAGGTTGCGCGCCGGGCCATCGGCAGCGTTGGTCAGCACCACGATCGTGAGGCCGTGTTGCTGTTCGAGCCCCGAGTAGGTGATGAACCCCGGGTACCCGCCACCGTGCGACACGAACTGCATCTCAGCGACCTTGTCGATCGAGAAGCCGAGACCCCAGCGCATGTCCTCGCCCTCGAACTGCGGCCGTTGCATCTCCCGCTTGCTGCGGTCGTGGAGCAATTCGCCGCTCCCAAAGCGGTGCGCCCCATACCACCGCAGGAGGTCATCGACCGTCGAGGAGAAGCCGGTCGCGCTGTTCATCACGTTGGCCCGCACGTGGTCATACGGTGGTCGCTCGCGGTCGGGCAGCCACCGCGGGTACCCCATGGCGTGCTCGTTGAGGTCATCGGGTAGGTCCGGCGTGGTCGACGACAAGCCCAGCGGCGCGAGGATCGCGTCGGTGACGTGATCCTCGTACGACCGCCCGGTCGCCGCTTCGATCAGCTGACCGGCGATGGTGAAGCCGACGTTGGAGTACTTGAGATGCTCTGCTGTGGCGTACACCGGCATGGTGCCGACCTGGGCGACGATGTCGTCGAGCGAGGGGAAGTTGTCGTCGAACCAGTGTGTGGTGTCACCGTCGCGGGTGAGACCCGACGAGTGCGACAACAGCTGGCGCACGGTGACATGAACGAGTTCGCTATCGCCGTCGTCGACGGCAAACCAGTCGAGGTGATCGGCGACTCGGTCATCGAGGCGCAGCTGCCCGTCTTCGACGAGTTGCATGATCGCCGTCGCGGTGAACAGCTTCGAATGCGAGGCGATCCGAAAGCGCGTTGCAGGGGTCGCCGGCGTCCGTCGGTCGAGATCGGTCACGCCGTGGGCGGCGGTGAACACCACCTCATCGCCGACCGCGATCCCGACCGCGAGCGCCGGCACTTGTCGGTACCAGCGTTGAAACGCCAACCAGTCGTCGAAGAACCCGCTCAACGAGCGGACGGCACTGGCCGCATCGGTCGACGGCATCGGTCCGCTCAGACTGCGGCGCGCAACTCGTGGTCGAACATCGCCCGCACACGTTCGTACGACCGGTCGGCTGCCGCCTCGTGGTAACCGCCGCCGTACACGCCGAAGCCGTGATTGGCGCCGTCGTGGATCTCCGCCTCGCCCTTGTCGAGCGCGTTCGTGAACTCGATGAGGGGACCATTGGCTGATGCGGGCTGCATCTGGTCCTCGGCGCCGAAGCCGATGTACAGCGATCCCGTGTACTTCGGAACGACGAGGTGGGGCGAGTCCGGCTCTTCCGTGGTGCAAAACGACGGGTGTAGGCCGACGCCCACACGAAAGCGGTCGCCGCGCTCGCCAATGGTGACGAGCGCCGATCGAGCACCGATGCAGTAGCCGATGCACCCCATCGGCCCGGTGTCGGCCGCCGGGTCGGTGGCCAGCCAGTCGAGCAGCACACCCACATCGTCGCTGACGAGATCCTCTCCGGTCTTGGTGATCAGGCCGAACATCTTCTGGACTTCCTCGTCGGTGCGAGCGCCCATCACGTACCACTCGGCGTCGCGGTGGTAGCGGTCGTGGCTGACGACGTAGTACCCCCAGTCGGCGATGCGCGCCATCGTGTCCTTGGCCCCCTGATCGAGGCCCGGTCCGTGGTGGAACGACACCACGACGGGAAACGGGCCGTCGCCGTCTGGCCGAACCAGGTAGATGCCCATCGGCCCGCTCGGTGTGTCGATCGTTTCGGTCTGGGTGTGCACGGTCCCTCCACTCACATCGCTGTGTCCGGAGACTAAATGGTGGAGGAAACCCATCAACCAGCGGTCGTGTGGTACGTAGCGTGTCGAGCGAGCTCGTGTTGAGCTTGAGTTGAGGAGACGAGAGATGAGCGACCGACGAACCCACGCCCTCGAATGCCTTACGGCGGATCGCATCATGGCGGTGCTACGCCAGATACCGGCCGCGCACCTGGTGCCGCTCGCCGATCGTCTCGTGGAGGGCGGCGTACGTTCACTGGAGATCACCCACGACTACGACCGGGCGATCGACGACGTCGCCATGCTGGTCGACCGGTTTGGCGACGACGCCTCGGTTGGCGTCGGGACGACGTGGACGGTCGGGCAGGCCGAGTCGGCGGCCTCGGCTGGCGCGACGTTCTGCGTGCTCCCCGGAATCGACGTAGACACCGCCCTGCGCAGCGCCGAGCTGGGGATGCTCACGCTCCCCGGCGTGCAGACGCCTGCCGAGATCCAGCTCGCCATACGGTCGGGTGCGGACGTGTTGAAGTTCTTTCCCGCCGATCCCCCAGGTGCGGCTTGGCTGGCGCAAGTGGCGCCCGCCTACCAGCAGCGCCCATTTATGGCGACGGGTGGGGTCACGATCGGCAACATGGCCGACTTCTTCGCCGCCGGAGCGATCGCCGTCGGCATGGGCAACACCCTGTTTGGCGACTACGCCGACCCCGACAGCGCAGTGCAGCACATCGCCGCTGCTGTCGCCGCCGCCCAGCGCGGTCCGGCCTGAGGCAGGCCAAACGACGCACGCCTGCGCGGCGGGCTCAGTCGTCGTGGCGTGGACGCTTGCGATCCGACTTCACTTGCGAGCGCCGGCGTTTGGAGTCCAGGCGCCGCTCTTTGGAACCGCGGGTCGGCTTCGTTGGTCGTCGTGCCCGTTGTACTCGAAGGGCATCGCGCAGGCGGTCGGCGAGACGCTGCTCGGCGATGGCCAGATTGCGGGTTCGGCTGCGCTCGTCTCCCGCAGCCACCCGCAGCTCGGCACCGATGCGGTTCAACACACGCTGGCGCTGGGCATCGGACAGCGCGCTCGTCGTCGTGATGTCGAGACGGAGTTCGACTTTCGTGGCTGACCGGTTGGCGTGTTGCCCACCGGGACCACCCGACGTGGTGGTCGACACCTCGATCTCGGCGCGCGGGACGCGCACCGCATCGGTGACGAAGATCGCGTCGTCGGCCACCTCGGCGATGGTGCCACGTCGCACACCGCCATGAGATGATCGTCCGGTCCGTCACCGAATCGACGTGTGACATCAACGAGCCATCAATGCCTCCTCCACAGCCATCTGCCAGCACCACACCCGGCGACGACTCGGCCGTCGGCGACGCCTCCACGATCATCGTGCGCGGACTACGCGTCGACGCGTTCATCGGTGTACTCGACAGTGAACATGGCGTGCGCCAGCGAGTGCAGTTCGACGTCGAGGTCGACACGGTGCCCGGGTACCTCGACACCGTGTCCACCTCCGGCGACTACGTGTCGTACGCCAACGTCGTCGAGTACATCGAAGGACGGGCGGCCACCGATGAACACGTCGAACTGGTCGAGACGTGGGCCGACGACATCGCCACGTTTGTACTGTCCCACCCGCTCGCCGCTGCGGTACGGGTGACCGTTCAAAAGCTCGACATCTTCGAGCGCGCCGAGGGCGTCGGCATCGTCCTCGACCGTCGACGCACGACCGGCCAATGACTGCGTCACCAGCATTGATCGCGCTCGGATCGAACATCGGCGATCGACTCGCCCACCTCCGTGCGGCGGTCGCCGCGATCGACGAGCTCGACGGCGTCGACGTCGACCGGGTGTCATCGCTGTACGAGTCGGCGCCGGTCGGCGGGCCGGGTGGGCAGGACGCCTTCTACAACGCTGCGCTCACCGCACGAGCTGCCCTGCCGCCCGACGAACTGTTGGCCGCACTGCACCGCATCGAACACGACCGCGGCCGGGAACGAACGGTGCACTGGGGACCGCGCACGCTCGACCTCGACCTCCTCGACTTCGC
>JBCBSO010000032.1:0-13620 GCA_039819205.1 Actinomycetota bacterium | reverse complement strand
GAACGCCGACTGTTTCGTGCGCTCTCGGTCCTACCAGGAGGGGTGTCGCTCGATGCGGTCGAGTGGTTGTCGGCCCGACTCGAATTCGACGTCGATGGGCTCGCCGCGCTCGCCCGTCTCGTCGATGCCTCGCTCCTCACCCGCTCCTCCGGACCGGCGGGTTCGCGGTACGTCCAGCTCGAAACGTTGCGCGCGTTCGGACTCGACCAGCTCGACGCTCACGATGAGGCACCGGTCGTGCGGCGAGTTGCCGCGGAGTATGTCGTCGCCGCACTCGAGCGCATCTACAACGGGATGAACACTGCCGACGAAGTGCAATGGACCAACCGCCTACGAGCGGAGATGCCGAACGTCCGGTTCGCCCGGCAGTACTTCGATGGCGCCGACGAAGTGGATCAGTTGCTGGTCATCAGTCGCCTCCTTGCGGGATGGGCGAGACTGCGCGATGCCACGGAGGTGTGGTCGTGGTCGGATGACTTGGTCGACCGTCTTCCTGCCGACGATCCGCGCGCGGCGACCGCATTGGCGATGCAGGCACAGGCCACGTGGCGCAGAGGTGAGTTCGTCGCGGCGCAACAGACCGCCACTCGCGCGCTCGAGGGCGCTGCCGACGACTGGACCGTCAGTCAGGCCAAGTGGGAGCTCGGCGCCGCGCTGCTGTTCGCCGGCGATCTCACCGGTGCAACCGCTGCCTGGGTCGAGGCTGACCAGATCGACCGAGATGGGCTGGCGCTGGGCGCGGCCGCAGTCGCTACGGGATACACCGGCGATCTCGTCGCCGCCCGCCAGCTGCTCGATCGGGGCGCCGGTGCAACGACAACGCCGCTCTCGGCGGCCGCATGGCTGAACTACTGCCGGGCCGAGGTTGACAACGTCGGCGGCGAGATGAATACGACAGCGCTCGAGCAGGCGATCGAGTCGGCGCACGCCCTCGACGCACCGTTCATTGAGGGCGTTGCCACGGTCACCCTGGCGTCGCAGTACACCGCGATGGGTGACGTCGAGCAGGCCGCCGCGAAGTACTCGGACCTGATCGGGCTGTGGCTGCGTTCGGGCAGCTGGACGCAACTGTGGACCACGCTGCGCCAGGCGAGCGAGTTGCTCGCCGAGCAGCACCCGCGGACGGCGCTGGCAATCTTGCGTGCGGCAGAAGCGGATCACACCAGCTCGGCAGCACTCGATCCCGACTCGGCAACCCGCATCGGCGAGCTCACCGCACGGCTGGAGGCCGTCGTCGACGAATCAGCGCCGCCGCTCCCGCGGCTCAGCGTTGCCGAACAGACACGCTCGGCGCTGGCTGATCTCGTCGGCTGATTCGCGCCGGCTCGCCGGTATGGAGACGATCTCGACAGATCTCCACGTCACCTCCAAGCACCCCACACAGGCCATCCGTACGTTCGCTCGTATCAGCAGTTCCCCGGTGGAACTCCCGACGCAGAGGACGAACGATGACTACTCGCCGACCGACCAATTCGCACCAGATGCCCCGCCGTTTGCTCGGGGTGTGGGCCCACCCCGACGACGAGGCATATCTCTCGGCAGGACTGATGGGACGAGTCGTCGATCAGGGTGGCCGCGTGACTGTCGTCGCCGCCACAAACGGTGAGCTCGGCACCGGGGATACCGAACTGGCCGGCAGCGAGCGGTTCGCCCAGCTTCGTCAGCGTGAGCTCAGGGGTTGCCTGGGAGAGCTCGGCGTCACCGATGTCCGCTTCCTCGACATCGCGGATGGTGGATGCGAGAACGAGCCCGCAGACCGCCCCGTCGCGCAACTGGTCGACGTCATCAGTGAGGTCCGCCCCGATGCGATCGTCACCTTCGGGCCCGACGGCATCACCGGACACCCCGACCACCGTGCAGTGTCGAGCTGGGTGACGGCCGCGTGGCTCGAATCCGATCAGCGCGCTGACGTGCTCTATGCCGCCATGACCCGGACGTTTCTCACCGAGTACGCCGAGCTACACGATCAGCTCGGCCTGTTCGACGAATACGGCGACGGTCCCGCGGGCATCGACGATGCCGACGTCGTGCTGCGTTGTTCGTTGACGCACTGCGAGCTCGAACGGAAACGTGCGGCACTCGCGCAGCACGCCAGTCAAACGACGGGGTTGGCCGAGGCGGTCGGCGAGACGACGTTCCGCCGGTGGTGGCGGGACGAAAACTTCCGCACGCCGACCGCCCGCGAGTTGGCTACCGCGGCCTGGGCCGCGGCCGGACGAGGGCTGGTCGGATCATGAGTCACGTCGACGACCCCCCGACGATCTCGTCGGTCCCAGGAGGCGCACACGGGCTGCGTCAGGCAGCGCGCGACGGCGTCGTCGACGTGACGCCGATGGTGATCGGCGTCGTGCCGTTCGCGCTGGCCATCGGCACGGCCATCGGTGCATCGACGCTGTCGACTGCGCAAGGCCTGGTCAGCGCGCCGACGATCCTCGCTGGTTCGGCCCAACTGACGATGGTTGAGATGACCACCGCCGGTGTGGCGCCGCTCGTCATCGTCGTGTCGGCGATCATCATCAACGCTCGCCTGTTGCTGTACAGCGCGTCGCTTGCTCCGTGGTTCGCTAACCGCCCGCGATGGATGCGCTTCGCACTCGCCGTCCCGGTGGTCGACCAGCTGTACTTCACTGCGGCGCCACGCTTCGACCGCGGCGACCTCGACGAGACCGGTCGAACCGCGTACTTCTTCGGTGCCGCGGCGTGGCTCGTCGGTGCATGGGTCGCCGCACAAGCCGTGGCCATCTTCGTCGGCGCCACCGTTCCGGAATGGGTCGGTCTCGATCTCGCTGCGCCGTTAGCTCTCGTCGGACTCGTCGCCAAGTCGGTCGACACCACGCCGGCGCGCGTTGCCGCCGTGGTGGCGGCGATCATCGCCGTCGTCGCAGTTGGCCTGCCGCTCAACACGGCGATGCTGCTGGCGATCATCATCGGCATCGCTGCTGGCACGTGGATGCGCGCGATCACCCGGCGCACACCGGCCGAACAGGAGGTCGCGAAGTGACCACATGGATTGTGATCGCCGTGATCGGCGCAGCCAGCTACTGCTTCCGCGTCAGCATGTTCGTGATCCTCGCCGGCCGTACTGTGCCCGCATCGTGGGAGCGACCGATGGCGGTCGTCGGGCCGGCAGCGATTACCGCGCTGCTCGCCACGATGCTCTTCACCACACGAGGTCAGTTCGATCCGGCCGACATCGGGCGGTTGGCCGCGGTGGCGGTCGGATTCGTCGTGGTACGCCGAACCGGCAACGTGATGCACGCGTTTGTCGCTGGTTTTCCGGTGTTCTGGGCGATCGACCTGCTGGTCTAGAACGTGGCCGCATCAGTGCTGCTGCGGCGGCCAGAGGTCGTGGCCGCGCGAGATACTCGTGCGGTGCGATATCGCTTCGACGAGGTTGAGCTCGACACGGCCGCGTACGAGCTGCGCGTCGATGGGACGCGCGTCCCCGTCGAGCCGCAGGTGTTCGAGGTGCTCGCCTATCTGCTCGAGCATCGAGATCGCGTGGTGCCGCGGACCGAGATCCTCGACGCCGTCTGGGGAGACCGCTTCGTGTCCGACAGCGCATTGGCCTCGCGTATCGCCGCGGCCCGGGCGGCGATCGGCGACGATGGCACGGCGCAGCGGTACATCCGCACCGTGCACGGCCGCGGAGTACAGGTGGTCGCCGACGTCGAAGTGGTAGCAGCAGCTGCGCCGCCGATCGTGCGTCGTGAGGCCACCGATCGCCAGCAGACCGTGCGCTTCGTGCGCTCACGCGACGGGACCGAACTCGCCGTCGCTTCGGTCGGCACCGGAACGCCGATGATCAAGGTGGCGAACTGGATGACCCACGTCGACAAAGATTGGGACAGTCCGGTGTGGCGGCACTGGATCGGTGCCCTCGGCGATCGGTTCCGCTTCATCCGCTATGACTCGCGCGGCTGCGGCCTGTCCGAACGTGACCTCGGCGACAGCGACCTAACCGACATCGATGTGTGGATCGACGACCTCACTGCGGTCGTCGACAACCATCAGGTCGATCGATTCGTGCTGTACGGCATGTCACAAGGCGCCATTCCCGCGGTGGCCTACGCCGCGCAACACCCCGAACGCGTCTCGCACCTCGTGATCTATGGCGGCTACCGCCGGGGGATGCGTCGACGTGGCGATAGTGCGACCGCCGAAGCGAGCACGATCCTCGACCTGATTCGCGTCGGCTGGGGTGGCACCAACCCGGCGTTCCGTTCGTTCTTCACAATGATGTTCCTCCCCGAGGCCACGTCGGAACAGATCCGGTGGTTCAACCAGCTCCAGGCCGACACCTCTACGGCCGCGAACGCGGCCCGGCTCGAAGAGGCCTTCTACGACGTCGACATCGGCGACCTCGCGGCACAGGTCACGGTGCCCACGCTCGTGCTGCACTGCCGCGACGATGCGGCCACGCCCTACGACGAGGGTCGACGACTGGCAGCGGCGATTCCCGGTGCCGAGTTCGTCACCCTCGACAGTCCCAATCACATCCTCCTCGACGACGAGGCGGCATGGCCAGACTTCCTCGCCCACGTCGACGAGTTCGTCGGGCGAGATCAGGCGTAGTGCAACTTGCCAGCGGCTGCCGTGAGCTCGTCGCGATGATCCGGGTGGGCGATGGCGATCAGGGCACGTGCCCGCTCGCGAATCGACTTGCCGCGTAGCTCGGCCACGCCGAACTCGGTGACCACCTTGTCGACGGTGTTCTTCGGGGTAGTGACAACGTCGCCGGCCGCAAGTTGGGGGACGATGCGTGACGCACCGCTCGACGTGGTGGCGTGGAGCACCACAAAGCCTTGACCGCCGTCGGAGTACATCGCACCGCGGGCGAAGTCGTTCTGCCCACCCGACGACGAAAAGTACCTACCGCCGATGGTCTCCGACGCGCACTGACCGAGCAGGTCGACGGTGAGCGTGGCGTTGATCGACACGAAGTCGGGCTCATTGGCAATGATCCGAGGATCGTTGACGTAGCGCACCGCGTGGAGCTCGATCGCAGTGTTCTCGTGCAAGAAGTCGTGCAACCGCTGCGTGCCGAGGGCGAACGTGCCGACCGTCTTGGTGCGATTCAGCCGCTTCTTCACCCCATTGACCACACCGGACTCGAGAAGGTCGATCACGCCGTCGGAGAGCAGCTCGGTGTGCACTCCGAGATCGCGATGGTCGGTGAGCGCCGCCATGATTGCGTTCGGGATCGCGCCGATCCCGGTCTGGATCGTCGAGCCGTTGCTGATGCGCTCGGCGACGAACTCCGCGATACGCCGATCGGTGTCGCCGGGCTGCACCGGCGGCACCTCCACCAGTGGTCGGTCGCTGCGACACCAACCCTCGACCTGCGACATGTGCACCTGGTTGCGGCCAAACGTGCGTGGCATGGCGTCGGTGACCTCGAGAAAGATCCGGCTCCGTCCGATGAAGCTGGCGGTGTAGTCCGCCGACACGCCAAGCGAGAAGTAGCCATGCCGATCGGGTGGCGCCGCAGCCGCCACCACCAGCGGATCTGTGGTGCGCATGCGCATGAGCGCGTACACCTCGCTGAAGTGCGCTGGCACCAGCCCCACGCTGTCGTTGGCGAAGTGGGGCCGGGTCACGTGCGACAAGAAGTACGAGATGTGCTTCAGGTTGGGCAGGAATTCGCCGCGCAGGTACCGCCGATCGTGCAGCGCATGCATCTGGTGGACGCGCACGTCGTCGAAGCGGTCCGGGTCGGCTGCAGCGGCATCTTCGATGGCGTCGAGGATCGCCGTCGGTTCGCCATTGGCCAGCGGGACGACGATTTGCGTGCCGGGCCCGATGTGCGCAAGCACATCGGCGGCGGTGTTCGGGGCCTCGATGCGGTCCATGTGCACACCGTAGGAGTTCCATCGATCCGATACCTTCCGCAACATGAGCTCAATTCGCACCGTCACGACCACCGTCGACGACGACGTGCCGATCCGCCCGGCGTCAACGGTGATGTTGGTGCGCGACGCAGCCGATGGTGCCGAGGTGCTGATGCTCCAACGCACCGCGGGTGCGGCATTCGGCGCCGGCATGTACGTGTTCCCCGGCGGGCGCGTCGATCCGGCCGACAGTGGGCCCGATGTGGAGGTGCGCTGCCACGGCCACGACGACCGTTCGGCATCTGCGCGCCTGGGCATCGAGCGCGGCGGGCTCGCGTATTGGATCGCCGCCGTGCGCGAGTGCTTCGAGGAGGCGGGAGTGCTGCTCGCCGAACGGTCCGATGGTGGTCGCCACGAGCCGCATCCCGACGACCGTCACGCGGTACACGACGGAAACGTCTCGATGGCGGAACTGTGCAGCCGTGACGACCTTCGTATCCAACTCGCCGACATCCATTACGTCGACCACTGGGTGACGCCGCGCGGCGAGGCGCGCCGGTTCGATACCCGCTTCTTCGTGGCGGCGGCCCCCGCCGAGCAAACCGCCGCGCACGACAACAGCGAAACCGTCGACAGCCGATGGGTCACGCCGGCTGCGGCGCTGGCCCTCCAAGCGGCGGGCGAGCTGGTGATGATGCCGCCGACCATCGCCAATCTGCGTTTCCTCGACGACCACCGATCGGTCGGCGAGATCTTGGCGGCGGCAGCTGCCAAGGATCGCCCGCCGCGTACCGAGCCGAAATTGCGGCGCGACACCGATGGTGCGGTCGTCGGCGTGGCAATGCCCGGCGACGACGACTACGACACGCTCGACTGACGCGCTGCTCAGTTGGTGCTCGACTGGGCGGCTTGTGCGTCGATTTCGGCGAACGCCGCATTCACCGTGTCGAACAGCCGCGCTGAGCAACCGGCCATGTCCACGTCGGGATCGCTCGGCGGCGCCACCGTGTCGACGAGGGTCGCCGCGATCGCGCGAAACGCATCAGCTGCTGGGCCGGAGCCATCGAGCGCCACCGGCGCACCGGCGTCACCGCCGGCAGCCACACTCGGCTCCAGCGGTACTTGGCCGAGCAGCGGCGCGTCGATCGCTTCGGCCAGCGCCGCGCCGCCGCCCTCGCCGAAGAGGGCGTAGGTCGAACCGTGCTCGCAGGTGAACGAGCTCATGTTCTCGACCACACCGATCACGTCGAGGAAACTGCGTCGGGCCATGTCGGCGGCGCGCTGGGCAACCTTCTGCGCGGCGAGCGCTGGCGTGGTGACCACGACGAGGTCGGTGCTGGGCAGCAACCGGGCCAAGCCCATCTGCACGTCGCCGGTGCCCGGCGGCATGTCGATGAGGAGGTAGTCGAGCTCGCCCCAACGCACGTCGCGCAGGAACTGTTCGACGGCTTTGGTCAGCATCAGTCCACGCCACATCAACGCGGTGTCCTCGTCGACCAGGAAGCCGGTGGACACCACCTTGAGGAGGCCGTCGCCCACCCGCCGCTCGTTGGGCATGATCTTCGGTTTGTCGGAGTCGTCGACAGGCTTGGCTTCCATCCGGTCGTCGATGCCGAGCAGACGGGGCACGCTGAACCCCCAGATATCGGCGTCGAGCACGCCCACGGTGTGACCGCGCGCAGCGATCGCTGCTGCGAGATTGACCGTGACCGAACTCTTGCCGACCCCGCCTTTACCGCTGGCGATTGCCAGCACGTTGCACGACAACGGCACCTCGGTGTCGGGGGCGTTCTCGCGGGCGTTCCACCGCGCCTTGGTCATCACTGCGCTGCGCTCGTCGGCGTCCATCTCGCCCCAGCTGATCTTGACCTCACGCACCCCGGGATGGCGAGCCACCCGGGATTCCACGTCGCGCTTGATCTCAGCGCGCAGCGGACACCCTCGAATGGTCAGCTTGATCCCGACGGTGACCACGCCGTCGGCCGACACATCGACGCTCGGGACCATCCCCAGCGTGACGATGTCGGCGCCCAGCTCGGGGTCGATCACGGTGCGCAACACGTCGGTGACGGCATCGACCGTTGGCGGCTCGACCGTCGGCGCGGACGCGGCCGGAGTTGACGTTGTCGATGTCGCTGGTGATGTCGTTGGCTCGGCGGAAACGGCGTCGGCCATGCGGACATTTTACCGGCGAGTTCCGTGTAATCTCACCATGTGGATCGGGCCGTTGATCGCGCTGGGGCTGGCGCCCAAGCTCGCGCCGTAGATCGCGCTGGCAGAGCCACGCGCACCGTCGCCGCGGCCGATCGCCAGCCGCCTCCGCTCGACCTGTTGAAGACGCTTGGCGACAACACGCGTTATGCGATCTACCTCGAGCTCGCCCGCTCGTTGCGGCCCCTGACCACAGCGGAGATCGCCGACTCGCTCGGGCTGCATGCCAACACGGTGCGCCCGCACCTCGAGCGGATGCGCGACCTCGCACTGCTCGACGTCGAGGTCGCTGGTCGCGGCGACGTGGGACGTCCCCAACACCGGTACTCGGTGGCCGCCGACTCTCCGTCGCTCGGCCTGGAACCACCGACGATTCCCGTGTTGGCCCGCATGGTGCTGGCGCTGGCGCGGCGTCTCGACGCCAGCGGCGACGACGCCGAAGCGGTCGGCCTCGAGGAAGGGGCACGGCGCGCGGCGCCCTACGTCGAGGCGCCGTCTGCGCTCGAAGCAGTGGTCGATGACCTCGACCGGCTCGGCTTCGACCCCATCGTCACTGCCGCCCCCGACGACGAAGGGGCGATCGTTGCCTTTGCCAACTGCCCGTTTGCCGATCTCGCTGCCGAGCACCCCGAGGTGGTGTGTGGGCTCCACCGCGGGCTCGTCGCTGGATTCGTCGCCGAGATGGGCGACGCCGAAACTCATGAGTTCTGCACCCTCACTAGCCGTACTCCCTGCCGTGTCACCGTCAGCCCGCACTGATGGGCGTGCGCACACAGGGCGCACTGGAGAGGGCGCGACGCATCACGCCCCGATATCCTGAAATCACCGACCTGGAGGTTCCATGATCACGCTGACCGACTCCGCCGCCGTCAAGGTTCGCCAACTCCTCACCGAGGAGGGTGCCGACGAACTCGCGCTGCGCGTGGCAGTGCGCCCAGGTGGGTGCAGCGGGTTCTCCTACGAGATGTTCTTCGACGGCGACATCGCCGACGACGACAATCGGGCGAGCTACGAACAGGGTTCGGTCACCGTCGTCGTCGATCCGGCGTCGGCGCAGCTCCTTGAAGGTGCGACGCTCGACTACAAAGATGGACTCGAGCAGTCCGGGTTCGCGATCACGAACCCCAACGCCAGTCGCACCTGCGGCTGCGGTCAGAGCTTCTCCTGACCTCCGGCCCGTCAGGGCCGTTTCCCTGCCGACGTCGTGCCGTCTTAGGCGATCACGCGGTCGAGCGTGTCAACCAGCTCGGTCTCGTCCCACACGGCGTCGAGCCGCTCCACGATGATGCCGTTGGCGTCGGTCACGAACAGCGCGGGCTCATAAAACATGCCAAGCGCCTCCACGGCGGGGGCAACGGTGGTCGCCTCGTTGTCGGTGTACACCTCGGCGTGGACAAACGCGACGAGCCCGTCGTAGGCCGGTGCTGCCGACACCATCGCGTCGAGCGCCGGTGCGCAGGTTCCCGTGGCGCAGAACGCTGGCGACCCAACGAGGTAGGACACCGGCATCCCCAGCCCGAGCGCCTCGGTCAGCGTGAACTCGTGGAACGGGCACGGGTCGGGTTCGCGTGTGCAGATCGGGTCGACGCCGCGATCGTCGTCGAAGGTGGGGGTGTCGAACGGCGGCAACTGCTGGCCCGGAATTGGGACGGGCACATTGGCCGGGTCGGCGACGTCGAAGTTGGCGCCACCGTCGGGGCCACCCTCGACCACGAGCGCGTAGAAGCCGGGCTCGTCGATCACCGGGCGAAAGTCGTAATACGGCGCGGGGGCGATATCGCGGCGAACCGCCGTGATGGGTTCGCCCAGCGGGTTGCCGCCGAGGTCGGTCACCTGTGCGGTGAGCGTGTCGGGGCCGTCTTGGATGAGCTGCGCGGCGCCCGTCGACAAGCTCAGCGGCAGCCGCAACTCGCCGGGCACTTGGACACCCTGCGGGAACCGCTGGACCAGCGTGAAGCCATCGGCGCCGGGCTCGTTGAACTGCTCGAACTCGCCGGTGTTCGCCGCGTTGTCGTTGCCATCGGAGCCGCCGCACGCAGCAACGACGCCGCCGGCGACAGCACCGAGGATCAAGGTGCGCCGGCTGAGTCGAGCCTGTGCGTACATCCGCCTTCGGTGGAGTGATGAGGACTGAATTTTGGGGCGTGTCATGAGGAGGGTGCGTTGCCTCGGGGGTCGCGGCGTGAGATCGTGTGGACGCCATGACCAACGGGCGGGCGATTGAACGCGTAGACCTCCGACGATACCGGCGGCGGATCATTGGATGGGGCGCGGGCCTCGCGCTCGTCGTGCTCCTGGTCGGGGCCATCGCCACCCTGGTGCGCGTGGAGAACGACCTCGAAGCGCGCACCGAGGATGTGCTGGCCGAGCTGGGCTACGTCGGGCTGGCGGCAACCTTCGACGGCCAAGACGGCACCATTGCCTGCGCCGCCCCGGTCGCCTCAACCGATGTGGATGTGATCGAGACCGAGGTCGCATCGCTACGTGGAGTTCGCTCGATCAGTGTCGAGCCGGCGTGCATCGTCGCAGCGGACTCCGTCGATGCCCCGGCGGCGACAACCGACATCGCCAGCGACGCCGACGACATCGCCAGTCGGGCAGCGCCCACCGACGGCGTCGAGCCGGACACACGCACGTCCACCGATGACGCCGCCGAGTCTGCTGTCGACACCACCGCGTCGGCCGCCGACGACGGTGGCACCGCAACGATCGGCGAGCTGATCGCTGCCGACCCCCAGTTCTCGGCGCTGCGCAACGCTGCGTCGATCGCCGGCCTCGACGAGTTCGACGCGCCCGGGGCGTTCACGATCTTCGCCCCCACGAACGATGCCTTCGGTGTGTTGGACCCTGCCGTTGCAGGCGAGCTCAACGCCGATCCGCAACTGATGGAGGCCGTGCTGGCACACCACGTGATCGACGAAGCCCTGCGCGCCGACGAACTACCCAACGGCGACCTGACGATGGGCGATGGCACGACGGTCACCATCGCGTCCGAAGCGGACGGCACGGTGACGGTATCCAGCGGCGACGTCGTGGCCTCGGTGACCAGTGCCGATCTCACCGGCTCCAATGGGGTGCTTCACGTGATCGACCAGGTGCTGTTACCCGCCGATCTCGACCTCGGACTCGACCCGCCCGCAGCCGCCGAACCGACCAATCCGGCGGCTGGGGTCGTCGAGATCACCACGGCCACATACCGCGACGGTCAGCTCGTGCTCGACGGCACCGTTGCCGACGAGAGTCAGCGCGCCGGTCTTGTCGGCGTGGCGACGGCTCGGCTCGACGCCGACAACGTGGTCGAGCAGCTCACCGTCGACGCGCAGTCGGGCGTCGACCCCGGTGTGTCCTTCGGCCTGGCGGTATTGATCGATGCGCTCGTCGTCGACTTTGCCGATGGCACCGCCGCCATCGTCGACGATGGGCTCGTGCTGCGCGGGACCGTCGTCGATGACGCCGCGCGTGCTCGGGTCGAGACGGCCACCGCTGGCCTCGAGGGCGTGCAGCTCGACATCGCCGACCGTCCCGGCGCGTCGGTCGAGTCGGCTGACGCGCTCGCCGCCGACATGAGCGCCACGTTGGCGACGACGCCCATCGAGTTCGCTCCGGGCAGTGATCAGCCGTTGGCCACGGCCGATGTGGCGTTCGACCGGTTGGCGGCCGACGCCAAGCGCCTCGGCGGGGTGCTCATCACCATCGAGGGGCACACCGACACCGCTGGCGACGAGGCGACCAACCTTGCGCTTTCTCAGTTGCGCGCCGATGCGGTCGTCGCCGCGCTGGTCGAGCGCGGCGTGCCGCCGGCCGATCTGGTGGCCATCGGTCGAGGAGAAACGTCGCCGATCATCGTCGACGGCGAAGAAGATGCGGCCGCCAGCCGCCGAGTGACCGTAGTCGTGGAACTACGCTGAGGGCTGCGTGCCGTACACACTTGCGATGTTCTTCGTGTGGGGTCTGGCGATGGCGCTGATCGGCGTCGGCGTCGGATGGCTGCTGCGTTCGGTTGGGACGCGGGCCCGCTCAGGTGCGGCGACGCGCGAGGCGGCGGAGGCCGCGGCGGCGGACCGGTGGCGCGATCAAGAAGCTGAGCTGCATGCGGCACTGCGCGAACGGGACCGCTTGCGCCTCGAAGTCGCGGAGCTACGCGGCGAAGAAGTGGCCCACGCCGACGACGAGCCGACGGCGCGCCACGGCTGACCGGTCCCGACCGGCGCGTCGGTGCGACTGGTGCCGGCGGGGGAGCGGGGACAGCGATGTGCCACCATGGCGTCATGACCAAGCCGCTCGGTCCGTATTCGCCCATCGTTCGTGCCGGCGACTTCCTCATCGTGTCGGGACAAGGCGGGTTACTCGACGGCGTGAAGGTCGCCGGCGGCGTACGCGGCGAAACCACACAGGCCATCGCCAACCTGGCCACGCTGCTCGAATCGGAAGGGGCCACGCTGAACGACGTGGTCAAAACCACGTGCTTTCTCACCGACATGGAGAACTTCGCCGCCTTCAATGCGGCCTACATCGAGGGCTTCGGCAAACATCGTCCCGCCCGCTCGACGGTGGCCGCAGCCGGCCTCCCGGGCAACTTCCTCGTTGAGATCGAGGCCTGGGCGTACACGCCCGTCTGAACAGCGGGGAGCGCCACCGGGTACGCTCAGATCATGCCCGGCGCCATCGCCATCGTCATCGTGTTGTTGCTCATCCCGGTGCTCGTGCTGATGACCGGAGGGATCGCCTCGGCCATCCTCGGTGAGGTGTTCTACCGCGACGGCCGTGCCCGCAACGAGGGCAGCGAGCTGCTCGATCTTCCCGACTGAGTCGGCGACCGATGGTCGCCCCGCCTCCCCGCGTCGACCTGCTGGTGCACAACGCCCGGCTGGTCGCCACCCTCGATGCCGACGATCGTGAGCTTGTCGACGGCTGGGTGGCGATCGACAACGGCGTCATCGCCGCGGTTGGCACTGGCCCCGCGCCGGCCGCCGCCGACGTGCTCGACGCCACCGACTGTTTGGTCACCCCAGGACTGATCAACACCCACCACCACCTCTATCAGAACCTCACGCGGGCGCATCCGGTGATGACCGGCCAGCCGTTGTTCGGCTGGTTGACAGCGTTGTACCCGGTGTGGCGTCATCTCGATGCCGAGGCCGCGTACCTGTCGGCCTGGGTGGGATTGGCCGAGCTGGCACTGTCGGGGTGCACCACGTCGAGTGATCACCTGTATCTCCACCCGCGCGATGGTGGCGACCTCCTCGGCGCGTCGATCGATGCGGCCACCGACATCGGCATCCGCTTCCACCCGACACACGGGTCGATGTCGCTGTCACGCAAGGACGGAGGGCTGCCGCCCGACGACGTCGTACTCGACGACGACGAGGTGCTCGCCGCCGCCGCAGCAGCGGTGGCCCGCCACCACGATCGCTCGCATGGGGCGATGACGAGAGTGGCGATCGCTCCCTGCTCGCCGTTCAGTGTCACCGAGCGGTTGATGCGCGAGTCAGCCGAGCTCGCCGAGCAGCTCGACGTGCGCTTGCACACGCACTTTGCCGGTGCGCTCGAGGTACTCGATCGGTCGGCAGCCGAAGGT
>JBCBSO010000031.1:0-13654 GCA_039819205.1 Actinomycetota bacterium | reverse complement strand
CGTGCGATGTCGCCGTAGAACGGGAAGTAGGTGTCGAACCATGCCTTGGCGTCTGCATATGTGGCGAAGTCCGAGCAGTTCCTCGTGTCGCCGGGGTTCGCCGGCGGGGCCGCAGGTGGTGGCGGGCTCGATTCGTTGCGGGTGTCGAGCACTCGATCGGCTTGTCCATTGCTGGTTGCGGGACGGATCGAATCGGGCGGTCCGTAGGCGGCGACGTCGACGACCACGTGTGACGGCTTGTTGAGCGTGATGCAGATCTCGCCGTTGCTGCCCCCGTCGGCCTTGACCAGGGTGGTGTTGGCGATCGACTGCACGGGCTGGAAGTTCTGCGTCGAGTTGGCGGTGCCGTCGACGCCGCGGGAGTGCGCATTGATGAATCCCGCAGCGTCGGCCTCGGTGGCGGTGACCGTGGCGTACACCACCTCGTTGGGGTTCGCGCCGGTGAAGATGCAGATCGGGCCACCATCGAGTTTCACCGGCAACGTGCGCGAGTCGAGCACCCGGTCGGCTTGGCCGCTCGCCGTCGCGGCGCGCACCGCGGATCCATCGATGTAGGCGACCACATCGACGACAGCGTGCACCGACTTGTTCGCCGTCACGCAGATCTCACCGTTGCTGTCGGGAACGATGAGCGTGGTGTTGGCGATCGATTGGTTCGGCTGGAAGTTCTGGGTGGAGTTCTGCAGCCCGTTGACACCTGGGGTGTGGCCGTTGATGAAGCCGGCGGCCTCGCCCTCGGTGGCGGTGACGGTGGCGAAGACTCGCTCACCGCCGGTGGCGTCGGTGCGGGCGCAGCGGGTGCTTCGCTCGACGAGCTTGCCGCCGCCGACTCGGGTGTCGAGCACGCGGTCGGCCTGGCCCGTGGTCGAGGCGGGTCGCACGACCTCGCGCGACGCGTAGGCGATGACGTCGACGATCACCTGCGACTGCTGGTTGACCGTGACGCAGATCTCACCGGCGTCGTCGGGGACGATCACCGTGGTGTTGGCGATCGATTGATTCGGTTGGAAGTTCTGGGTCGAGTTCGACAGGCCGCCGACATCGGGATTGTGCGCGTTGACGAACCCGGCCGCAGCGCCCTGCGTTGCGGTCACGGTGGCGAACACGACCTCATCAGGCCCAGCGTCGGTGTCGACGCAACGACTCCCGCCGGCCTCGATCGCGTCCACCGCAGCGGGCACCGCCACCAACCCGGCGAGCAGCAGCCCGCTGACGATCGCCGGCGCAACCGTGCGCCCCCGTACTCGGTTCCACATCACGACTCCCTCACCACTGTCGTCCGTTGTCGGGCAGAGCTTAGGAGCGGTCGGCGGCGATGGTCCGCTGCACAGCGGGGCCGGGGTTCATCGGTTGCGTCCTGGTGCGGCGCAGTTCGTTGTAGGTCTCGACGTCTTCGACGAGCGCTATGAGCGCCGGATTGCGCCGCAGATTCTGGATCTTCTGCGACCGAGCGCCGGCTCGATCGGCCACCACTTCCCAGGCGGCAAAGAACAGTTGGCCCTCGACGTCGTGGTTGCGGCCAGCAACAGCACCAGCGATCTCATCGATGCGCCACTCGGCACCGACGAAGAGCCGGTCGAGATGATGCGCCAGTGGATCGTCGCATCAGCGCGGGTGCTCCAGCCGTCGGGTTACGCCAACGGATGTCCGCTGGCCACGATGGCACTTGAACTCGCCCACCGGTCCGACGTCGTGCAGCAGCAGATCGCCGCTGGCTACGACAGCTGGGTCGGCCTGCTCGCTGATCGTCTCGCACCGGCGCACGGCGACGGGGCGCACGACACCGCTGGGCTGTTGCATTGCGAACTGCGGGAAACGAGCGCTGAGTAGGTTCGCGCAATGGATCCTGCGCAGTTCGTGGGCTCGCTGGGCTGGCTCGGCGACGAGGGTCTGGTGACCGTGAGCGGCGACCAGCTGACGATGCGTGCCGGGCCCAACTCGGATTGGTTCAACGATCCAGACAGCGGGACACGATTGTCGTCAGCGCCCGTGTTCTGCGCTGCGGTCACCGAGGACTGCCAGCTGTCAGCGAACGTCGCCGTGGCGTTCGCCTCAGCCTTCGACGCCGGTGTGCTGTTCGTTCACCAGACCGACGACGACTATGCGAAGTTGTGCTTCGAGCAGGCGCCCGGCGGCGAGCACATGGTCGTTTCTGTCGTCACGCGAGGCGTCTCCGACGACGCCAACGGACCACGCATCGACGGTGACACGGTTCGTCTCCGCGTGTCGAGGTTTCGCGACGTCATCGCCTTCCACTGGTCGACCGACGCGACCACGTGGAACCTGCTTCGGTACTTCCAACTCCGAGATCCCTCGGCCCAAACGGTGCTCGGCTTTCTCGCCCAATCACCCACCGGGCAAGGGTGCACGGCGACGTTCTCTGACATCTCCTACACCTCGGCGACGCCGGCCGACATCCGCGACGGCTCCTGACGGCCGGTTGCCCCCTGGTCGCACCGACGCGAGCGCTTGAGTATGCGATCCATCGGCCGAACGCGGCGTCGTATCACTCGGTGTCGCCATCCGCCGGTTCGGCCGCACGCAGCCGACCCATGAGGTGTGCCCGCTCGACCTCGTTGTGGCAGAACTCGATCGCACGGCGGAACGCAGCGGTGGCCGCGGCGATGTCCCCAGTGCGGCTGGCCAGCTCGCCGCGTACCGCCGACACTCGATGATTGCCAGGCAGCGCCTCGTCGAGACCGTCGAGCAACGCAAGGCCGGCGCCCGGACCCTCCGCCTCGGCAACGGCGACGGCCCGGTTGAGTCGGACCACCGGTGAGGCGGTCAACCCTTCGAGCGCGGCGTAGTGACCGGCGATCGCCGGCCAGTCGGTCGCTGTCGACGTTGGCGCCGAGGCATGTGCTGCCGCAATCAGCGCCTCACGCCGAAGCTGCTCGGCGTAGCCGACGGACCGTGGCAGCGACTCGACCAGCTCGATGCCCGCGCTGATCTCGGCGCCATGCCAGCGCCCGCGATCCTGGTCGACCAACGTGACCAATTGTCCGTCGTGGATGCGGGCGTCTCGACGGGAGTGCTGCAACAGCAGCAATGCAGCAAGGGCATTCACCTGTGGCGCACTGGACGCGACCTGGCGGAGCACCATGGCCAGCTCCACCGCTTCGCCCGCCAGATCGGCGCGCAGCAGATCGGGCCCGGTGCCCGGTGTGTAGCCGGCGGTGAATGCGAGGTAGATCGTCCGGCACACCTCGTCGAGACGCCACTCCAGCTCGTCGGCGAGCGGCGCGCCGAGTGGAATTCCGGCTGCGCCGATCTTCTTCTTGGCGCGAGTGAGCCGGGCGGCCATCGTCGACGGCGACACGAGGAATAGTCGGGCGATCTGCTCAGTCGGCGTGCCGATCACGAGACGCAGGGCCAATGCCGAACGAGACTCGATCGGCAGCGCCGGGTGACAGCACAGCAGAATGAGTTGCAGACGTTCGTCGGGAAGCTGCTCGTGAGCATCCTCGGGCGGCGACCAGTCCGGTCGCACGGCCAGTAGCGGGGCCTTGCGGCCGGCGACGCCCTCAGCGCGCAGTCGACCGAGCACCAGCCGATGTGCCGTGGCGTAGAGCCAGGCAGCCGGCTGGTCGGGCACGCCATCGCGCGGCCAGCGCTCGGCGGCGCGGGCGAACGCCTCGCCGAGGGCATCTTCGACCAGGTCGAGGCGTCGCGTCCGCGCGACCAACAGCGCCAACAGACGACCCCACTCTGCGCGATGGGCAGCGGCCAGCGCGTCCGCCACCCGCGCGTCGTCCGCCCGGGCCCCCGCCGTCGGCCCGCGGTCCGTGAGCACGCCGGCATCCATCGGCCCGTCATCCATCGGCGCGGTGTTATGGGGTGTCGAGGGCCGGCCTGATCTCGATGTCATAGTCGGGGAGCACTCGGCACAGGTCGATCACGGTGTCGAGATCCGGTGCGTCGAGCAGGTAGTAGCCGCCGATGTGCTCGGCCGCCTCGGCGAAGGGTCCATCGGTGACCGCCAACTCGCCACCGCGCGTGCGCAGCGTGGTTGCGGTAGACCCATCGCCCAACGCTTCAGCGCTGACGATGTCGACGCCGGCGCGCGCCTCGACCGCCTCGTCGAAGGCGACGTGCTGGCCCATCACGGCCTCTTGCTCTTCGGGCGTCAGTTCCTCGAAGTTCGGCATCTCGCCGTACCCGGCGAGCAGTACGAAGTACTTCATGGTGTTGCTCCTCTCTGGTGTCGGCGACCTCCGCCGACACAAGGGTGACGCGCATCGACCTCGGAAATCGACAGCGATCGAGAAAATTCTTCCCGAGGGTGATCATGATCACAGAAGCCTCGGCGCCGCTTCTGCACAGTGATCGTCATGACCGCCGCATCCGCCACCGCCAACTTCACCGTGGTCCCTGCCGACCGCTGGATCATCACTGCCGTCCCGGCCCGCCGCCGTCCCACGCTCAGCGAGCGCTACAAGGCGTGGGCGACCGAGCGTCGAGAGATGCGTGAGTTCCGTCGGGCCAACCCGGCGCCGCTCGCCGTTTCTCCTCAGATCGACGTCGTGGCGAGCAGCCACCACCGGGTGCCGTTCGCCGTCTAAGTCGCTGACGTGGCTGTGACAGATGGGGTCTGACCCCATCTGTCACACCGCATCTGTCGCACGGTTGCTCAATCGTCGAGCAGGGCCATCGCTTCGAGTCGCCGCCGATTGGCGTCGGCGCGGAAGCGCTCGGCAGATGACCCATCGCCCATCAGTTCGGCGACGTCGGCCAGCGCATCGAGTCGCTCAGCCGTGCGCTGCAAGGCGAGGCCCTCGTTGCCCTCGCTCATCGCTGCGATCGATCGCGCCGCCGGGTCCGCACGGCACCAGTGTGACACGCAGACGCCGCGGCCGACCGACGCGGCGAGCGTTACAGCAAGCTGATGGTGAGCAGGCCGCGGTACTCCCCGGCGGGGACCTCGACCGGAACGATGACGGAGATCTCCGCGCCGAACACGGCAACTCCCAGTCCTGCCCCGGGCTCGGCGCGACCGAGCGTTCGGCCGTCGGCCAATCCATCACCGTCGGCGGTGCCGGCGTCGACGGCTGCGCCGGCCTCGATGCGCTGGGGATATGTCGAGCCTGCGTTGTTGGTGCGGATCACGAGTGGTGCCCATCCCACGTACTCGCCACCGATGGACGCATCAACGCTGCGCAGTGGCGCCATCGTGCCGGACACGACCCACCCGTCGTCGGTGTCTCGGGTGTCGACAACGGTGACCTCGTTCAGCACACCAGATGCCGTGAAGCTGCCGACGAGCGGACCATCGAGTACCGGTCGAGCGACGCCCATGTCGATGCCGCAGTACGTGGGATACGTGGCCGGTGATGGCGTTGGATAGGCGTCGAACCGTGGATCCGGTTGCGAGCCGACGAGGTCGATCGTTGGGGCACTTCCTTGTGGACCACAACGCTGGGTGAGTACCAGCGCGCCGGGCGGTCGGCACGCCGATACCCGCTGCACCACAACAGCCAATCGGCCACCCGCCGAGGCGACTGCTTGATCTGCGACGGAACCGCGCTCGCCGGCGCGCGGCGATGGGCGGCACGTGTCAGCGCCATCGCCGCCCGGGTCGTCTGGATCGTCCGGGTCGTCCGGGTCGTCCGGGTCGTCCGGGTCGTCCGGGTCGTCTGGATCGTCCGGGTCGTCCGGGTCGTCTGGATCCTCTGGATCGTCCTGGTCGTCTGGGTCGTCCGGGTCCGCGGGATCTGTCGTGCCCTCCGCTCCGCTCTCGCCTGCTGGCTCCCCGTCGCTCGGTGATGGGTCCCCCGCTGCGCCTGCCGGCGGCATGGCACTCGGCGGCGGTTCGCACGGATTCTGCGGGGTCGGTCGAGGTGGGCAGAACTCGCCAGCCGTGCGGAACCTGTCGACCGGGACCTCCTCGGAGTTGTCGAACGTACCGTTGGGCAGAGGCGGCGGCGAGGTGCGTTCGTTCAACCGCGCCGGCGCGACCGATTGCGTTGTTGACCCTTCGACGGTGGTGCCGGTGGGTTGCGTGCGCTGGAGTTGAGCGCCGACCACGATGGTCGGGACGATCACAATCGAGGCGATGAGCAGGCGGCGTAGCCACCGGCGACCCGCGACCGCACCGCCAGTCGCGTGCGTTCCGTTTCCCACTTCCTGAGCGACGCCGGGGCCCTGCGCCGAAGTCACGCCCGGACACTATTGGTTGCTGCAGGCGCGTGCCGGCGAACCACTGAGCGTGGCGGATGGACCGCGCTGTGATGGTTACGCCGTTGGCCACTCGGCGAGCGTCTCGTACACGGCGCCGTTCGGTCGGAGGTCGCTGTGCACAAGGGCGACGCGGGCGACGTCGAACGATGCGCTGAATCGGACGCCCACGCTGCGGTGTGGGCGGGCCCGGCGCGCGAGCCGGGCAACGGTGAGATGCCCGTAGAACCGCCGCCTCGGTGCGTCTTCGCCGCGGGTCGCCTGGCCAATCACGGCTGCAAGGTCGTCGATGCCGCGGACCGGTACGACGAGCGAGCGCTCGCTCAAGACGTCGATCGACGGCCCGAGTTGAGCCATCGCCGACGGGAGTTCAACGTGATCGAGCGCATCGACGATCGCGTCGGGATCGGCATTGCGGAAGAACCGCAGGGTGATGTGGCGCTTCTCGCGATCGACCCAACGGACCCCTTGGTCGCGTGGTTGGGCAAGATCGCCCAGCGCATCGAGGACGTGATCTGGCGGCCAGATCGCCACGAACAGCCGAGCCATGCTGCGAGTCTGCCGACCAGTCGTGGCGTCTCCCACCCGATGTCGCTTCTCGGCGTCCGCCACTCGATGTCGCTTCTTGGCGTCGTTGGTTGCACTATCCGCAACTGGCCGCACCGAGAACGCCAGCCGTCCGCTGCTGCAGTCGGTGCTACAGCTTCTCGGCGCCAGCGGTTGCGGTATCCGCGACTGTCGCCGCCGAGAATCTCAGCGCATGGTTGCCCACCGCCCGCGGTTTCTCGGCGCCAACCGTTGCGGCACCCGCACGTGTCGGCGCCGAGAAGCGGATTGATGCGGAACTAGGCCGGTTCGAGGAGTTGCTCGCGCAGCGACGCAATCAGCGCCGGCGTGACGCCAAGATGCGCGATGGCGTACTCCGGGAAGCCACCCCAGCGCTGTTCGACCACGTCGAGCGTGCGTTCGAACACCTCGGTCCGGGCCATGAGGAACGGTGCGACGACGTCGTCGGCGACGCCGTGTTCGTCGAGCAGCGGGCGGAGCTCGCGCATCCGAGGTGGCATGAGGTACTGCGTGGTGAGGTCGTAGTCGGCAACGATCGTCGCCCGCGGGACTCCGAGCGCCCCGAGGAGGAGACCCGCACCGAGACCGGTGCGATCCTTGCCAGCGGCGCAGTGGAACAACAAGGGACGTGCGGTCGCGTCCGCGGCCAGCTCGACCATCCGTCGAAACTCGTCGACCAGGCCGGACTGCAGCTGCCCGACGTACACGGCGGTGACCTCGTTGGTGTCGGGGGTGGGCAACGTGTCGGCAACGATCATGTCCTCGAGCGTCTCGAATGGTCTGGCGCGCGTCGACGGCGCGTGGCGCTGTTCGATCGCCGGTCCCGCGGGGAGTCGACTCGGTCGTGCGATCGCCTCCTCCGGCGAGCGAAGGTCGAACACCGTGGCGATGCCGAGTTCATCGATGCGGGAAACGTCGTCGTCGGTGAGCGCGTAGAGATCCGACGAGCGATACAGCTCACCCCACCGAACCCGGCGCCCGTCGGCGGTCTCGTAGCCCCCGAGGTCGCGGCAGTTGTGGCAGCCCTCGAGCACGATCCGGCGGTCGGTCATCGACTCAGTGTGCACGACGCCGGTGACCCGCGCCGCTGGGTTTCGGCGCCGCAGAGACGGTGGTGTCCCTTCTCGGCGCCAGCGGTTGCGGTAGCCGCAACTGTCGCCGCCGAGAACATGTGGCTGCGCGCTGCTGCGGTCGGCGCTGTGGATTCTCGGTGTTTGCGGTTGCGGTAGCCGCAACTGTCGCCGCCGAGAAGCTGTGCCCACGCGGTGGGGATAACCCGACCACTGAGACGCCCGGCTGCTCCATCGATTCATCGTGCGCCGAGGCGCACGATCGCCACATGGAAACCGCACCACACTCTCCGCTCGCACCGCGCACCTCGCCTGCCCCGCGCGCCCCGCTCGTGCGGGCCATCGACCTCACCCGTCGCTGGGGGCGCGGCGACGCCGCCCAGCTCGGTGTCGACCACGTCGATCTGTCGCTTGGCTCGAGCGAGCTGGTGGCCATCGTCGGGCCATCGGGCTCCGGCAAGTCCACGCTGGGCGCCTTGATCGCCGGAATCGACCGGCCGACATCGGGATCGCTCGAGGTCGCCGGCACGCGCATCGACGGCCTGTCCCGCGACCGGCTCGCCCAGTGGCGCGGCCGCCACGTGGGGATCGTGTTCCAGGACTTCCACCTGCTGCCCACGCTCACGGCGCGCGAGAACGTAGAGCTCGCAGTGCGCCTTGCCGACCGCTCGGTTGGCCGCCGCGAGCGACGGCACCGCGCGCTCGATGCGCTCGCCGCCGTCGGACTTGGTGACAAGGCCAAGCGGCTTCCCAATCAGCTGAGTGGTGGCGAGCAACAGCGCGTCGCCGTCGCCCGGGCGATCATCAACCGGCCGCCGCTCATCGTTGCCGACGAGCCGACCGGATCGCTCGACCAGGCCGCCGGCCACGTCGTCGCCGACCTCCTCGCCGGACTGACCGACATCGGCACCACCGTCGTGCTGATCACCCACGACGCCGAACTCGCCGATGGCGCGGATCGTGTCGTCGAGATGCTCGACGGTCGCGTCCACCGGCACCTCGCAGCTGGCGTCGACGTCACGATGAGCCTTCCCGCGATGGCGGTGGCGTCATGAGCGGCATGCTGCGCGAGTTGCGCCGGGCCCCGGCGCGCATCCTCACCAGCGTGCTGGCACTGGCCCTCGCGATCGGTGCGATCGGCGTGCTCGCCGTTCCCGCCGTAGCGGCCTCGTCGCTGCGCGCGGCCGGTGAGCGTGACCAGATCCCCCAGCTGGTGCTGACCACGACCGAGCTTGGCGACGACGCCCTCGCAGCCCTCGCCGCCGAGTACGAACAACGCGACGACGTGATCGCGCTCGAGGGTCAGATGGCGACCGCCATCGACGTGCCGGACGCCGGCGTGGTCGAGGTGGTCGGTGTCGACATCGGCAACCAGCGCGTCGACGTGATCGATCTCGACACGGGACGACTCCCAGCGACGAGTGGTGAGGTCATTGCCAGCACGCGCCTCGTCGAGGCCGCCGACGTAGCCGTCGGCGACTCGATCGCTCTCGCGAATGCTGGATCGAACGGTGCCGCCTCGACGACGATCGACGTGGTCGGTATCGGCAACAGCAGCTATTGGACCGCCGAGCCCGTCGCGTTCGTCGCCCTCGACGACGCACGGGCCATCGCCGGCAGCGACGGCTACAACCGCGTTGTCCTGACCTCGCCGTCGAGCAGCACCGACGACCTGCGTGCCCTCGCCGACGAGCTGCGCGCGGATCTCGGCGCCGCCGGGGTGACCGTCACCACACTTCCCGAGGTGATCCCCGCCGGGCAACACCCGATCGAGGAAGACATCACGCAGGTCAGCGTAATGATCGGGTTCTTGGGGATCGTCGCCGGGATCGTTGCCCTGGTGTTGCTGGCATCGACCACCAACACGCTGATCACCGAACGAACTCGCGAGGCCGCCGTGATGGGTGCGCTCGGCGCCCGCCCGCGCGCATTGCGCCGTCGCCTACGCCGCATCGCGATGACGATTGCGATCGCCGGGCTGCTCATCGGCATCCCACTCGGCATTGCCGTGGCCAACGTGATCGCCCGGCTCGTGCTGCAAGAGTTCGTCGGCGTCACCCCCGGACTGGCCGTGTCGATCCCAGTGATCGTCGGCAGCGTGCTGTTCGCGTTGATCGGCGCCCGCCTGGTGTCGGCACGCGCCGCTCGCCGCGTGACCAAGGCGCCGCTCGCCGAGTCGCTGCGCGATCGTGACGGCAACCCGTTCGGTCGCCGGTGGAGCGAGCGCCTGCTCGCACGGGTACGCGTCGGCGGACTGCGCGCCCGGATCGCCACACGGAATGGATGGCACCGCCGGGCGCGGTCGGTGGCGATCGCTGCCCAGATCACCGCCGCGATCGCCGCACTGATGATCGTCGCCTCGATGGCGACGACGATCAACGACTTCAACGCGGCGGAAAGCGAGCCATGGAATTGGCAGAGCCAGACCGTCGTCGCCGGCAGCGGCCTCGACATCGACCGCTCGATCGCCGACGATCGCTCCGAAGTGGCCATCGACACCATCGGCCTGTACGACGACTGGGAGATCGATGTGCGCGGCCTCGCCGCGGACACTGAGATGATCGACCGGCAGGTCACCGTCGGCGCCTGGTTTGCCGATGACCGCGATGCGGTCGTCTCGGAAGGCTTTGCCTCACGCGTCGGTATCGATGTCGGCGATCGCATCGAGGTCGAGGTGGCCTCGGGCACCACCAGCTACGACGTGGTTGGTCTGCACCGCGAGCGCGGCCGGTCGGTGTTCGTGCCAACGGCCACGTTGGCCACGGACCTCGGACAACCCGAGGCCGGCAACGTCCTGTTCTCGCTCGACGAGGAGCCGGCGGCGACACCCGACGGCATCGTCATCACCGACCGCTTTACCGACCTCACCGACGACGAGGCCAGCCGCAACGCGATTCTCCTGATCTTCGGAGCGATCGGTGTGGTCGTCGTGTCGGTCGCCGGCCTTGCCGTGGCGTCCGGCCTGGCAGTGAGCGTGTACGAACGACGGCACCAGGTGGCGGCCATGCAAGCGATCGGCGCTCGCCGCGGCGACATCCGGCGGATCGTGCTCGGCGAACTCTTGCCACTGGCGGCGATCGGCATTGCGGCAGGGCTGGCGCTGGGATACGTCGGTGCCCTGGGCATCGCACGGTCCTTCGAAGCCGCCGATGCCGTCGAGATTGGCTTCACCTATGCGACCGGAGCCATCCCAGTTGCCGTGGCGGTGGTGCTCTTCGGCTGCGTTGCGCTGGCCGCCGTGGTCGTTCGCCAGGTCGGACGGCGTACGCTCGCCGAAACGCTGAGGACGTCATGAACCCTGCCCCAGAGACTCCCACGGTCGAGCCGCCGGTCGCTTCGGCGGCGACCGGTCGCTCGTCGTCCGCCCCGTCGTGGCCGGCACCGAGCAACGACGGCGGCGGCGAGTCCTCCTCACCATGGCGACCACCAGGCCGCGGCCGCACACCTCGCGAGTGGGCCGAATGGTGGCTCCGTCCGGTGATCGAAGCACGAACCTGGGTGGCCGTTGGCTACCTGTTCGTTGGCGTCGTGTGGGCACCGCTGATGTTCGTTGCGACGGTGGCGGTCATCGGGCTCACGTTCTCGTTGTCGCTCGTCGTGGTCGGGCTAGCGCTTGTGCCGGCGGCGTTCGGAGTGATCAACGGCCTCGCCCGAATCGAGCGCGCTCGAGCGACGTGGGTCGGCGCTGCGATCCCGCCGCGCCCGCTGCGACCGCCACCGACTGGCACGCCGTGGTGGCGTCGCATGGTCGCCCCGCTGAGCGACCCCGCCCGCTGGCGCCAAGTCGCCTTCGTGATGGCCAGCTTGATCGCCATGCCCGTGTTGTTCGGCGTGGCGATGGTGCCATGGGGTCTCGTCGCCCAGCTCCCTGCGGGGATCTGGTTGCTCGGGTTGATCCTGGCCGTGCTCGTCGCCGGGGGCGTCGCCCGTCTGTCGGTCGCCGTTGCCGGCGTCGCCCACCGCTATGTGGCGTGGTTCCTCGGACCCGACTCGAACGAAGCGCTGCAACAGCGCGTCGATGAGCTGTCGGGGCAACGGCAAGCGATTCTCGACGCGGTCGCCGCCGAGCGCCGCCGCATCGAGCGCAACTTGCACGACGGTGTTCAGCAGCAGTTGGTGGCCATCGGGATCGACATCGGTCGGGCCGCAGGACGCGTCGATGCCGAACCCGCCGAGGCACGCGCCCTCCTCGACGAGGCCCGCGACAAACTGCGCGATTCGATCGGGGAGTTGCGCCTGATCGGACGCGGGTTGCATCCGTCCGTGCTCGGCGATCGTGGTCTCGACGCCGCGCTGTCGTCGGTGGTCGCCGGCGGTCCCATCCCGATGACGGTCGATGTCGATCTCGACGGCGTCGAGCCGGCCGAGCTCCCCGACGACGTCGCCACCACCGCCTACTACGTGGTGAACGAAGCGGTGGCCAACGTGTACAAGCATTCCCGCGCCCGCGGCGGGTCGGTGCGCATCTCGCGGGTGGAGACACCACGGGCGGCGCTGGTGGTCGAGGTGCGCGACGACGGTCGCGGTGGGGCCAACCCCGCCGGGGGGAGCGGGATGGCTGGGATGCGAGCACGGGTGGAGGGTGTCGACGGCACCTTTGATGTGCGCTCGCCGAAGGGCGGACCGACCGAAGTCGTCGCGTCGGTACCCCTCGCCCGGGTGTCGCCGGAGACGACCGATGAGTGAGCTCACCGCGGTGGTCGCCGACGACTCGGTGCTGCTGCGCGACGGCGTCGTGCGTCTACTTGCCGACGCCGGCATCGACGTTGTCGCCGCCGTGGGTGACGGTGACGCGCTGGTTGCCGCAGTCGCCGAGCATCGCCCCGACGTGGCGCTCGTCGATGTGCGCATGCCGCCGACACACACCGACGAAGGGATCCGCGCCGCCGTCGAGATCCGTCGCCGCCATCGTGAGGTGGCGGTGTTGGTGCTGTCGCAGTATGTCGAGGAGCACTACGCCACCGAGTTGTTGGCCGGTGACACCGAAGGTGTCGGATACCTGTTGAAGGACCGCGTCGTCGACATCGACGAATTCGTCGCTGCGGTGCGTCGCGTTGCCGCTGGTGGGAGCGCGGTCGACGGCGAAGTGGTGCGGCAACTGCTCGGCCGCAGTTCGCGCTCATCCGAAATCGACCGGCTGACGCCGCGCGAGCGGGAAGTGCTGGAGCTGATGGCCGAAGGGTTGTCCAACGCCGGGATCGCTGAACGGCTCGTCGTGTCGCTCGGCGCCGTGGAAAAGCACATCTCTAACGTGTTCACCAAGCTCGACCTCGAGCAGGTCGAGCACGCCCATCGCCGCGTGCTCGCGGTGCTCACCTACCTCGACGACCGCAACTGATCGGCGACCGACGACCGTGCACAGCGCGGCGTCGCTGGCACACTGGTGGCGTGAAGCGCACGATTGTGGCGATCGCGGCGATGCTTGCTGTGTTGTTCGCGCCGACGAACGCGCAGGCGCACACGGGACTCGACTCGTCGACCCCGGCCGATGGCGCCACGGTGGACGGACCGCTGTCGGAGGTGGTGCTGACGTTCTCCGGCGACGTGTCGCCGATCGACGATGGCGTCGCAGTCGCTGATGCCGACGGTGTCACGCAGGTCGCTGCATCGATCGGGTCGATCGATCCAACGACCATCGTGGCGCGTTTCGACCCACCGCTGTCCGCAAGTGCGTACGCCCTCGCCTGGCAGGTTCGGTCGGCCGACAGTCACGTCATCGACGGATCGCTCAGCTTCGCCGTGACGCCGCCGCCGACCACGGTCCCTGCGACTACCACGCCGGCGACCACGGTGCCGACGACAACGTCACCAGACACGAGCGTCGCCGCCACGACGGCTCCGGC
>JBCBSO010000030.1:0-13749 GCA_039819205.1 Actinomycetota bacterium | reverse complement strand
CAAGTACGGCGAGAAAGATCATGTTTCAGCTCCATCGGATAGTGGATAGTGACACTCTCCGTTATAGATTGTTATGATATCCATGTCAAGAAGAACTCACTCGCGAGGAGCTCGCATGCGAATGGCAGAACTCAGCCGCCAGAGCGGCGTACCCACCGCCACGATCAAGTACTACCTGCGTGAACGCCTGCTGCCCGGCGGCGAAACGACAGCCCCGAACCAGGCGCAATACGGCCGCGAACACCTCGATCGCCTGTCGCTGATCCGCGCGCTGCGGGAGACGGCTGGACTCTCGATCTCCACCATCGGACGAGTGCTCACGGCGATGGACGACTATCGACCGGGCGATAGCCCCGAGCACCTCACGATCGCCGTTGCCGAGATGAGCGAACCGCTCGCCATCCCCGACGACGAAACCGACGACTACGAGCGAGCCCGATCGGACCTGCGCGAGTTGCTCGACGAACTCGAATGGAACGTCGACACGACCTCACCTGGCTACGACGACGCGATTCGTTCGATCGTTGCGCTCCACCGCTACCTCCCCGGCATGGTGACCAACCCGCGCCGGCTCCGCCCGTACGGGGAAGCGGTGCGCACGCTCGCCAACACCGAGATTCCCGACGACTACGACCCGGCCGCCGATCCCGCCGCAACCCTGCGCTTCAGCGTGCTCGGGACCGCGCTGTTCGAGCCGCTCATCCTCGCCCTGCGCAAGCTGGCCCACGTCGACCGCATCCGCACCACGCCGGCCGCGACCTGGGCCAAGCGGTAGGTCGGGTCAGCCGGCTTTGAGCTCGGCGAGCATCTGCGGCACGAGTTCGCCGGCTGCCTCATACGGCGCATAGAAGCTGATCCGATCGACCACGCCGGAGAAGCGCCGCTTCAACTCGCCTGCGACATTGTCCGGCTCGGCAACCACGGCGAACGCACCCAGCACGTCGTCGTCGATCAGGTTCGCCATGTCCTCCCAACGCCCCTCCTTGGAGAGCACGTTGAGTTCGGTCTGCAGGTCGCCCCACCCGTGGTGCTCGAGCACCCCGCGGTACGCCGGCGTCGACCCGTAGAAGCTGACCTGTTGGCGAACGCCCACCGACGCCTGGGCCAACTCCGACTCGTCGCGGCCGGTGACCACGAATGCCGGCAAGACGATCTCGAAATCGTCGCGGACGCGACCGCCAGCGGCCATCCCCTCTTCGAGTGCCGGCAAGGTGACCTCTTTGAGGTACGCCTCGGTGGTGAAGCCATGGGCGAAGAAGCCGTCACACGTCTCCCCCGCCACCTTGGTCATCAATGGGCCGACGCCGGCGATGAAGATCTTCGCGTCGCCGTGTGGGTTCGGCCCGGGGTTGAAGAACGGCGTCATCAGCGTGTGCTGGTAGAAGTCGCCACGGAAGTCGAGCTTGGTGCCGTTGTTCCAGCAGTCCCAGATCGCACGGACGGCGAGAATCATCTCGCGCATCCGCGCCGCGGGCTTCGACCACTCCATCGAGAACCGCTTGGTGATGTGCGGCTTGATCTGCGAGCCCAACCCGAGGGTGAATCGTCCTTCGCTGTAGGCGTTGAGGTCGTAGCCGATGTTGGCGAGCAGCATCGGGTTGCGAGCAAAGGCGACCGCGATCGACGTACCGAGCCGGATCCGTTCGGTGTGCTCGGCAGCCAACGTCAGCGGCAGGAACGGATCGTGCGACGTCTCCGCCGTGAACACGCCGTCGTAGCCCGCCGCTTCGGCCGCCTTCGCCGCTGCGGGCACCTGGCTCAGATCGCTCGGAATTCCGGTGTCGACTCGCATCGCCCCTCCTGTCGGGTCGCTCGGACCCTACTGGTCACCGATTCACCATCAGATATCGGCCGTGTCGCCAACGATGAATTCGATGCGGCGCGAACCGCGGACGCCACCACCACGTACAGGAAGCCGATCGATCAGCACGAACCCATCGGAACTCACCAGGAGCATCACCATGACCCTCGACACGCAACACGAGACAACACCGACCACCAACACCAGCACCAACAACAACAGCGACACGACCACCGATGCGACGGGCGAGCAGCGACCACGTCGTGGTCGGCGATGGTTGCTGTGGGGCATCGCCGCCGTGATCGCCGTGGTCGCGCTCGCCTACGGGGCGATCTTCATCTACGCCAACGTGATCAACGACGCACCCGACGCCCTCGACGAGGGCGACCTCACGACCGCCCTCGCTGCCGAGCCGCCCGCGCAACCCGCCGATGCGGTCGCACCTGCGGCTCCCGCCGAACCCGCACCGGCCGCGCCGGCTGGCGTCGACGGTGTGTGGCTCCCGACGAGCGACTCAGAGTTCGGCTACCGCGTCGAGGAAGTCCTCGCTGGCGTCAACACCACGGCGGTCGGACGAAGCAACGAAATCGGCGGCCAGCTGACCATCGACGGCACCACCGCCCAGATCGAAGCGATCGTCCAGGTCGAGAACATCACGAGTGACGACTCACGACGCGACGGTCAGTTCAGCGGCCGCATCATGGACGCCGCCAACTTCCCGACCGCGTCCTTCGTCACCACGCAGCCAATCGATCTCGGCACGATTCCCGCCGACGGCGAGCAGGTCGTGGTCCCCGTGGTCGGCGAACTCACCCTCAAGGGCGTCAGCCAGCCGGTGACGTTCGACGTCACGGCGCAACGCACCGGCGATCGCATCGGCGTGCTCGGCGCAATCCCCGTGGCCTTCGCCGACTACGGCATCGACAACCCGTCGTTTGGTGCGGTGCGTACCGACGACAACGGCCTCGTCGAGTTCGTCCTCGTGTTCGAGCAGGGCTGACCTGCGGCGAGGTCAGCATCGCCGGACGTACTCTCTGGCCATGGTCAGTTTCGCCACGAAGCCGACGATCACCGGCGAGCGAGTACTGCTCCGGCCAGTGACCGGCGACGACGTCGACGACGCGTGGGCCGACATGCACGACGACGAAGCAAACCGGTTGACCGGCACCCACGACGAGTTCACCTACGAGCAGATCGCATCGTGGTACTCCACGCGATCTGACGAGCCCGATCGACTCGATCTCGCGATCGTGGAACTCGCCACCGGCAGATGGTGTGGCGAGGTGGTGATCAACGAGTGGGATGCCGACAACCGGTCGTGCAGCTTCCGGATCGCGGTGTCGGCCCACGCCCGTGATCGAGGCATCGGCACCGCCGCGACGAAGCTGCTGGTCGACTACGTGTTCGACGAGATCGATGAACCAGCGCCGATCAATCGGATCGGGCTGGAGGTGTTTGCGTTCAACCCGCGTGCGATCCACGTGTACGAGCGCCTCGGCTTTGTGCGCGAAGGCGTGCTGCGAGACGCGCTGTATTGGGACGGCGCCTTCCACGACGCCATCGTGATGAGCGCCCTGCGCCGCGACCGGCCCGCTACGCGTTGAGGCTGACGACGTCGATGATCCCCGGTGCGGCGCGCAGGTCATCGAGCACCGGCGCAGGGACCTCTTCGGTCGGGGCGATCAGCATCACGGCACGGCCGGCGTCGTTGCTGTCGTCGACACGGGCCACGTCCATGTCGGCGATGTTCACCCCGGCGTTTCCGAGCAGCGTGCCAACGGTGCCGATCACACCCGGTCGGTCGTCGTTGCGGATCACCACCATGTGGTCCACCGGCGGCACGTCGAAGGGCACCCCGTCGATGTTGACGATTCGTTGGTTGCCTTTGACGCCTGCCAGCGTGCCGCTGATCGAGTGCCCGCCACCGCGCAGCGTCAACAGGTTGACGAAGTCGGCGGAGGTCGACGACGACACTTCGCGGACCTCAACACCGTGCTCGGCCGCGAGCTGCGGCGCGTTGACGTACGTGACCGCTTCGTCGGAGATCCCGCCGAAGAATCCCTTCAGCGCGGCAAGCTCGAGGATGCGCGTGTCGTAGCCGGCGATCTCGCCCTCGGTCACGATCTCCAACGCATCGGGCAGCCCGCCCGCCAGCGACACGAACAACCCGCCGAGGCGCTCGGCCAACGGCAGGTATGGCCGAATCGTCTCGTTCGCCTCGGCGGCGTTGACGTTGACGGCGAACGGGACGAAGTCACCCGCCAGCGCGAGTTCGACCATCGCCGCAATCGTGTCGCCGGCCTTGTCTTGCGCCTCGCGTGTGCTGGCTCCGAGGTGCGGGGTGACGATCACCGACGGCAGCTCGAACAGCGGCGACTCGGTGGTCGGTTCAGCAGCGAATACGTCGAGCGCGGCGCCGGCGATCGTGCCGTCGCGGAGGCACTCGGCGAGTTCGGCCTCGTCGACGATGCCACCGCGGGCCACGTTGATCAGTCGCAGACTCGGCTTGGCCTTGAGCAGCAGGTCACGGTTGATCAGCCCGAGCGTGTCTTGCGTCTTCGGCAGGTGGATCGTGACGAAGTCCGATTCGGCGATGACCTGATCGAGCGGCAGCAACTCAACGCCCATCCGCTTGGCCCGGTCCTCGGCAACGAAGGGGTCGTAGGCGACGAGCCGCATGCCGAAGCCCTTCGCCCGATCGGCGACGAGCTTGCCGATCCGGCCGAGGCCGACGATGCCGAGCGTCTTGTCGCATAACTCGACGCCCTCCCACTTGCTGCGCTCCCAGCGTCCATCGACCAGAGCGCCGTGCGCCTGGGGCACGTTGCGGGCGACCGCCATCAGCAGCGCCATCGTGTGCTCGGCGGCCGACACGATGTTGCTCTGCGGCGCATTGACCACCATCACGCCGCGGTTGGTTGCGGTGTCGACGTCGACATTGTCGAGTCCGATGCCGGCGCGGCCAACCACCATCAGCTCGTCGGCCGCAGCGAGCACCTCGGCCGTCACTTGGGTCGACGAGCGGATGATCAGTGCGTGCGCGCCGGCGATCGCCTCGATGAGTTCATCGGGTGACAAGCCGGTACGAACGTCGACGTCGTGGCCGGCGTCGCGCAGGCGGTCGAGACCCCCATCGGCAATCTTCTCGGTCACGAGGATGCGAGACATCCAAACAGTGCTATCGGATTCGCGGGCCGGCGACACGGTACGTTGCCGTCGATGGCCGACGCCCCTGGCAGCGAGCCCGACGTTGGCGCGCAACTGCGCGACGTCGAGGAGTGGTTCGTCGTGCGCGGCGTGCCGCACTTCGTGGAGACCGAAGGCGAGGGCATTCTCGATGCGCCGACCCGGGCGTTACCGATTCTGGTGCCGGCCTACCTGTTGCTCGGCCTCAACGCGCTGAACCTCAACGACTGGAGCCTCGCCAGGAACCTCGCCGCCGCCGCCGTCGTGATCGTGTTATTGATCGCCACCTGGTCGATCAGCAACCGCGTGCGTGGTCTTCCAGCCTTCGCCCGCCCGACCGACATCGATCGGCCCGAACTCGCCCTGTTCGTGATCGGCCCGGCGGTACCAGTGTTGATGTTTGGCCAGGTGACCGACGCCGTGATCACGATCGCTCAAGCGACGTTGCTGCTTGCCCTGATCTACATATGGTCGTCGTACGGGCTCGGCCCGCTCACTCGGTGGGCCGCGAAGCGCACCGGCGACCAATTCGCCGCGCTGCTCTCACTGGTCGGTCGGGCATTGCCGTTGTTGTTGCTGTTCAACACCTTTCTGTTCATCAACGCCGAGGTGTGGGAGGTCGCAGGGAACCTCACCGGAATCGCGTTCGTGATCGTGGTCGGCACCTTCTTCCTGCTCGGCGCGACGTTCGCCCTCAGCCGCGTCCCCGGGTTCATCCGCAGCATCAGCGAGTTCGACTCGTGGGCCGACGTCGAGCGCGACCTCGACGGAACACCAGCCGCCGACCTCCCGCTGCCGTCGGGCGACGACGCCACGATGTCGCCGCTGCGCTTCCGGCAGAAGGTGAACGTCGCGCTGTTGGTGTTGTTCGGCCAGGCGCTGCAAGTCACCCTCGTGGTGCTTGCACTCGTGGCCTTCTTCGTCGGGTTCGGCCTGATCGCCATCTCACTCCCCACGACGAGCCGGTGGATGGGAATCGACGACGTGCACATCCTGTGGGACTCCACACTGGGCGGCCGTGAGCTACTGCTGACCGAACCGCTCCTGCGAGTGAGCGTGTTCCTCGGCACGTTCTCCGGCATGTACTTCACCGTGCTCCTCACGACCGACGCCACCTACCGCGACGAGTTCTCCGCCGACGTCGGTCCGACGATCCGCCAGGCGCTCGCGGTGCGGCTGGCGTACCGCACGGTGTTACGCGAACGAGGCGAACTCGAGACCCGGCGGCGATTGCCCTGGCAACGTCGATGACCGTCCAGTCGATCGAGGTACTCGGCCCAGACGACGACGTCGCACCCGTCGACGCGGTGTTCCGCACCGTGTGGGGTGACGCCGAGCCGGTGGTGCCAGCGGAACTGCTGATCGCTCTGGCCCACAGCGACAACTACGTCGCGGTGGCCCGGAACGCGGCGCAGCAGGTCATCGCGGCGTCGGTGGGCGTACGCGGCGTGGATCAGGACGGCGTACCGATCCTGCACAGCCACGTCACCGGTGTGGCGGCCGAAGCCCGAGGCAGCGGCGTCGGTGTCGCGCTGAAAGAACACCAGCGGGCCTGGGCGGCCGCCCGTCGGCTTTCGGCGATCACCTGGACCTTCGACCCGCTGGTGCGACGCAACGCACGCTTCAACATCGCGCGTCTCGGCGCGGAGGTGACCGGCTACCACCTCAACTTCTACGGCGAGATGACCGACGCGGTCAACGCCGGCGACGTGTCCGATCGCCTGGCCGTGCGATGGGCCGTCACCGCGCATGCGACTCCGACGACCGACACGACACGACCGACCACCCTCGTGCCGACGCCCGACGATGTCGTCGCCCTTCGCCGCCACGATCCCGCAACGGTCGCCGGGTGGCGCGCGCACCACCGTGCCGAACTCGCCGCTGCCCTGACCGACGGCGCACGGGTCGTCGGGTTCACCGTCGACGGCGACTACGTGCTGCAATCAGCACGGTGAGCGCATCGATGACCGATATGGATCCAACGGCTCGGCGCCCGCTTCGCCGCGTCGAGCTGCGACGGATCGATATGCCGCTCGTCGCGCCGTTTCGCACGAGCTTCGGAGTAGAGACCGATCGCGACATCCTGCTCGTGCGCGTCGAGCTCGGTACCGGCGACGACGTCGTCGAAGGATGGGGCGAGTGCACCGCGCTGAGCGAGCCGTCGTATTCGGCCGAGTACGTCGACGGTGCCCAACATGTGATCGAACGGCACCTGCTCCCCCGCTTGTTTCGCGCGCCGGCGATCACGGCAGCGGACGTCGTCACCGAGCTGGCGCCGATTCAGGGCCATCCGATGGCCAAGGCGGCGCTCGAGATGGCGGTCCTCGATGCCGAGTTGCGCGCTGCCGCGACATCGTTCGCCGACGTACTCGGAGTAGCGACAACGTCGATCCCCAGCGGTGTCAGCGTGGGCATCCACGAGTCGATCGACTCGCTGCTCGCCGCTGTGCAGGGCTACCTCGACGACGGCTACGTGCGAATCAAGCTCAAGATCGAACCGGGCTGGGACATCGATCCCGTGGCGCAGGTGCGCTCGTTGGTCGGACCGTCGACGCCGCTGCAGGTGGATGCCAACACCGCCTACCAGCGCACCGACGGACACCATCTGGCACGCCTCGACGAGTTCGACCTGCTGCTGATCGAACAGCCGCTCCCCGAGGACGATCTTCTCGGTCACGCCCGGCTGGCCGATGAGATCGACACCCCGGTGTGTCTCGACGAGTCGCTCACCAGTGCGACGGTCACCGCTGACGCGATCCAGGTCGGCGCGTGTGAAGTCGCCAACATCAAGCCGGGTCGCGTCGGCGGTTACCTCGAAGCCGTGCGCATTCACGACCACTGCCTGGCTGCCGGCATCCCGGTGTGGTGTGGCGGAATGATCGAAACCGGGGTCGGGCGGGCCGCCAATGCGGCGCTCGCGGGGTTACCCGGGTTCACACTGCCCGGCGACATCAGCGCATCGACCCGCTTCTATGCCCACGACATCGTGACTGCGCCGATCGAAGTGGTTGACGGTCACGTCGCGGTCCCCCGCTCGCCGGGGTTGGGATTCGACATCGACCAGGCCGCGCTCGATGCGGCAACCACGAACCGATCGGTCGTGCGTCGCTAACGTCGCCGACCGCCGAACCACGTCGGTACGCTCGGCCGCATGACGCACCCGTTCCTGTCCGACGAATGGATGGACGCCGCGCGAGCGATCCGCGAGAAGTACGCCGACGATGTCCCCGAAGTGACCACCTCGATCCGTATGAACCAGGTGATCCTCGACGTTCCGTTCGGTGACGGCGAGGTGCACAGCTATCTCGACACGTCGTCGGGCCATCTCACGATGGAACTCGGCGCGCTCGACGAGCCCGACGCCACGATCACCACCGACTACGACACCGCCAAGGCGATCTTTGTCGATCAAGACCAAACGGTGGCTATGCAGGCGTTCATGAACGGCAAGATCAAGGTGCAAGGCGACATGATGAAGATGATGGCGATGCAGACCGCGCTGCCATCGAACGAGTTCTCAGAGAAGATCGCCGAAGAAATCAAGGCGATCACCGCGAGCTAAGTCGGGCACACTCGGGGAATGCTCCGACTGGGCACGATCGTGCTTGGCGCCGACGACGTCGACCGAGCCGTGGAGTTCTGGCGGCATGCGATGGGCTACGACGTGCACCGGTTCGAGGACAGCGCCAACGACTTCACCATATTGGTCCCGCCCGACCGCGTGGGCACGCGCATCGCCGTCCAGCGCACCGACACCCCCGCCCAGCCTGCGCCGCGCGTGCATCTCGACCTGATCGTCGATTCGGCCGACGAACAACGCTCCGAGATCGACCGATTGACGACGCTTGGCGCCGACATCGTCGACTGGGCGGGCTACTCGGGCGACGACGACTTCGTGGTGCTCGCCGACACCGAAGGCAACCGGTTCTGCGTCGTCGACGCCAGCCACGGCTGACGACAACGGGTTACTCAGCGAGCGGACCGAGCGCGTCGGACAGACCCGACACGTCCCACATCTCACCCTGTTCGACGGTTTCGGCCATCTCCCAGGTGCGCACGCGCTTGATCACGCCGCCCTGCACGAAGAACGTCTCGCCGTTGAACGGGCACGCCTCGGTGCTCAGGTACGCAACGAGCGGCGACACGTTGGCCGGATCCCACTCGTCGAATGCACCATCGCGCGGCGTCATGATCTCCTCGAGTCCCGGTGTGGCCAGTGTGAGCCGGGTCCGTGCGCCCGGCGCGATGCAGTTACTCACCACGTCGTACCGCGCCAGCTCTTTCGCCGCGATCTGGCTGAACGTGGCGATCCCCGACTTGGCGGCGCCGTAGTTCGCCTGACCGGGATTGGAGAACAGCCCCGACGTCGACGAGGTGTGCACCAGGTTGCGCCGACGACCTCTGCCCGCCTTGTGCTCTTCACGCCAGTACGCCGCCGCCCATCGGCTCGGCGCAAAGTGGCCCTTCATGTGCACTGCGATGACGGCGTCCCACTCGTCCTCGGTCATATTGACGATGACTCGATCGCGCAGGATGCCTGCGTTGTTGACCAGGATGTCGAGCCCGCCGAACGTCTCGACTGCGGCATTGATCAGCCGTTGGGCGCCTTCCCAGTCGGCGACGTTGTCGGCGTTGGCGATCGCCTCGCCGCGAGGTCGCGGATTTCGGCCACCACGGTGTCGGCAGGCGTGGCGTCGCTGCCCGCACCGTCGCCGGCGCCGCCAAGATCGTTCACGACCACCCGCGCGCCCTCGCGGGCGAAGAACAGCGCATGCTCGCGTCCCAGCCCGCGGCCCGCACCGGTGATGATCGCTACTCGGCCGTCGAGCTGGCCACCATCTGTTGCCTGGTCAGATGCCATGAAAATCGTCCCTGAGGGTCCTCGCTTGGCGGGAACCGTAGCGACCCGACCACGAGCAGAACGATTCTGGCGGTGGTCCGACGTCGCCGGACGACGGCAGGTCGCTCTGGGTTAGAGGAAGATGACGTCGACGCCGGTCCCTCTGGGGAACGTGGTACCGGGCTCGACCGGCTCGCCGTTGATCGTCAGCGACACGAAGGTGCCGGTGGTGGTGCCGAGGAGGCTGTCGATGAAGAACCCATTGTCGGTGAGCAACGTCTGGGCCTCGTCGAACGACAGCCCCGTGAGGTCGGGGAGGGCCACGATGTCGGGGCCCTTCGACACCTGGACAGTCACCGTGCCGCCACGCTCGACCGGGGTCTCTGGCGCGGGATTCTGGGTGACGATGAGGCCAGGCTCGATGGTGTCGCTGAACACGGCCTCGCCTTCGGCGAGCACCAGCTGGAGGTCGTTGACGGCAGCCGTGGCCTGCTCGAGGTTCAACCCAGCGAGCGCCGGAGCTGGACGGGGCTCAGGCCCCTTCGACACCGTGACGACGATGCGCGTATCCGGCAGCACTTGTGCGCCAGCGACCAGCGATGCGTTGTCCTCGACCTGCCACATGATGATCGACCCGGCAGGGACGTCCTCGCTGAACGCCTCAGGCGCTTCCACGAGCACCAGCCGCAGGTCGTCGAGCTGCTGCTGGGCCGCCGCGAGTTCGAGGTTCTCCAGGTCGGGCAGCGTGCGCAGTTCGGGGCCCTCGCTGATCACCAAGAGAAAGTCCTCACCCTCCTCGAGGTCGACCCCCGCCTCGGGCTCGGTGCGGATCACATCACCGGGCACAGGCTGCGCGTCGGAACGCTCGGCGGCGGTCAACACGTTCCAGTCGTTGCCGGCGATGGCGTTGAGCGCGACCTCCTCCTGCACCCCGACGAGATCGGGAACCTCGAACGACTTCGTGCGCACGAGCTGATAGCCGGCGTACGACAGACCGGCGATCCCAACGAGCACGACCAGCGTGATCAACACGATCGGCAAGATGCGTCGACGGCGAGGGGCTGCGTCGTAGATCTCGCCACTCGGGTCGCGCGCCTCATCGAAGGGGGTCGGCGGCGGTGGCGTCGGCGGCACCGTGGGGGCGACCAAGGTGGCTGGACCTGCGGCGGGCGCAGATGGCACCGCCTCGGTGGCGGATGGCCCAGACGCGGCTGACCCGGCAGCGACGTCGAGCGGTTCGTCGGCGATGTCGGTGAGGACGATGAGCGGACCATCGGGCGGTGACGATGGCGGCGACACCGGAGCTGCGGGCGGCGACGACGACGGAAGAGAAGCTGGAGCGGTCGGTGGTGCGGTCGGCGCCTCCGTCGACGCCGCTGCGGCAGTGACCGCGGCCGCCGCGGCGGCCGTCGCCACGATCGGCGCGCCGGTGCCGTCCACATCGTCGGTCTCGGCCACATCCGCAGCGTCGTCGAGCGCCTCGATCGGTTCGGTCGGCCGATCGTCGACGGTCTCGTCGTCACCGGTCTCGTCGTCACCGGTGTTGTCGTCGGCGACTCCTTCTGCAATGACCGCGTCGCCAGTGACCGCGTCCTCGGTGGCTGCCTCCTCGGTGACTGCCTCCTCGGTGGCTGCCTCCTCGGTGACTGGGTCGTCGAGTGTCTCGTCGTCCGGTTCGACGACGGTCTCGACGACTTCTGGACGCGCCGGCTCGCCGGTCGGGTCGGTCGGGCGACGGAGGTCGCTGGCGGCGAACAGGCTGGTGGCGATGATCGGAATGGGCTCGGGGCGAGGCAGCTTCTCAGCGGCGCCGACCAATGCACGACCGAACTCGCTCGCCGTGAAGCGGTCTTCCGCCTCCGGGCGCCCGGCACGCTCGAGCACCGAGGCCAACGGCCCGAGGTCGGCCGAAACGGGCATCAACTTGCCAACTCGTGCGGCCAGCGTCGACACGGTCGAATCGCCGGCGAACGGCACCGAGCCGGTGACCGCTTCGATCAAGCACAACGACAACGCATACACGTCGGTCTTGGCGTCGACGGGCAGGTTGAGCGCTTGTTCGGGGGAGGCGTAACGGGCGACGTGGGTCGGCATCGTGGCCGGGTCGTCCCACGCAGCAACGCCGAGCAGCCGGGCCGTGCCGAAGTCGATGATCCGCAGCCGACGATCGTCGCCGAACACGAGCTTCGACGGCGTGATCTCGCTGTGGACCAACCCCCGTTGATGCGCGGCGTCGAGCCCACGGCACGCCTCGAGCCCCACCACGAGCGCCTGCGACGGGTCGAGCAGGCGACCGCGGTCGAACAGGTTGCGCATGCTGCCGCCGTTCAAGTACTCGACGACCCAGAACCACGTGGGTTGGCCGTCGACCTCTACCTCGCCCCAGTCGAGCACCTTGGCCAGATTGGGATGCGACAACGCGGTGGCGGTTTCGATCTGCCGGCGGAACGCCCGGGCGAAGCCCTCGGTTGCCGCCAACGCGGGACGGATCACCTTGACCGTCACCGGCTGGTTGTTGTTGGTATCGACCGCGTCAACCACCATCGTGTTGGCGCCGGTCGAGGCGATCTCGACCACTCGGTAGCGGTCGGCAATCATCGTCACCTGGAGCGGCGCAGTGGCGGGCGCGCCGGCGCCATCGGTACGGGAAGTTGAGTCGTCAGCCACGATCGAAAAACGCTATCGCTTGGCGGAGGTTCGACGGTGGCAGGGTGCGAGCGCAACGGAACCACGGCATCCTGAACGGCACGATGACCCTCGAGCACGACGACTCGCTGCCGGTCGACGCCGGCGACGACACGGCACTCCCCGACACCACCACCGCCGATTCTGGCGTATCCCCGCCACGGCGTCGGCGACGCATCGACGTCGGCCTGATGATCGCCAGCGGAGTGATCGCCGCTGGCCTCTTGCTGATCGTGTTCGGATTTCTGCGCGCCGTCACCGGTGACGAGGGCATCGATCGACCCGACGCCATTGAGTCGCTCTCACCGGTGGAAGACTCCGTACAGGTGTTGCGCCAAGAGGGGGTGGTCGTCGACTTCGAGTTCGGCTACGAGGCGGTGCTGATCATCGACGGCATTGAACTACCCACCGAGATCCTCGGCCAGATCGAAGCCGAACCCGGCCAACAATTGGCGCTCCCGCCGACTGCCGTGTTCGATGCCGGCAACGCGATCATCAGCTTCCAGCCCGTCGACGGTGCACCCATCGAGGAATTCACTGCCGGTCTTCACGAGGCAACCGTCATCTACTGGAAGACCGAAGACGGCCCGGACACCGCCCGCAGCTACAGCTGGTCGTTCAACGTCATTTAGCCGCCGGCAGCTCGCCGGTGGCCAGCAGCTGTTCGAACGCGGCTTCGTCGAGGATCGGCACGCCGAGCGACTCGGCCTTGGTGAGTTTCGAGGCCCCCGGTGAGTCACCGACGACCAGCGCCATTGTCTTCTTGCTGACGCTGCCCGGGCTCTTGCCGCCGCGGGCGATCACCGCATCGGCTGCTTCCTCGCGCGAGTAGCCCGCCAACGTGCCGGTGACCACGACCGCACGCCCCTCCAGGGTCTGCGGCACCGTCGGTGCGGCGTCGGCGGCGGCTGCGGCCGCCTCGTCGCCGAACGACTCGCGCACCCGTCCGCTCCCCAAGCTGCTCACCGCGCTGGGGGTTCGCCATCTCGGTCCGGCGGCGGCGCGTGCGTTGACCGCCCGATTCCACACGCTCGATCGCGTCGTGGCCGCCACGGCCGACGAGCTGGCCGCTGTGGACGGTGTCGGTGAGGTCATCGCCAAGACCGTGACGTCGTGGTTTTCGCTCGACGCCAACCGCGAATACCTCGAACGGCTCCGTGCGGGCGGCGTGTCGTTCGGCGACGAGGCGGCCGCAGCCGCCGCCGACGCCGCACCGACGGTGCCGCAGACCCTGGAG
>JBCBSO010000029.1:0-13849 GCA_039819205.1 Actinomycetota bacterium | reverse complement strand
CGGGTGCCGAAACGACGAAGCGGAAGTCGAGCAGCTCTTCGAACGAGAATCCGAGGGCATCGAGGTCACCGGTATCGCCGCCAGTGAGTTCGCTGACGCCGCTGAGGCTGAGATCGAAGGTGGTGCCCTCGTCGTTCTGGGTGATCGCCAGCACGGAGTCGTCACCCAGATCGGTCAGCTCGGCGACTGGCACGCCACTCACGGTGCAGCCGACGCCGACGCGCCCGTCCTCGTTGATCTCGGTGGTGGTCACCTCGTAGCCGGTGAGGTCCGCAGTGAGGTCGCCGCACGGATCGTCGTCGCCGAGGAGCTCGTCACCCGTCAGTCCAGCGGCGTCCTCCCCGAACAGCGAGCCGAGCTGCTCGAGTTGGGCGGTGTCGACGGCGGTGACAATTCCGATGTCGACGGTCCCGTCGTCGCTGATCTCGAACGTTGATTCGAACTCGAGGCACCCGCTGAGCGCGATGCTGGCCACAACAACGGGGGCGATCCACCGACGACGCACAGTCATGTGAGGCATCGTAGGGGAGCGCTCCACTCCGCCCGGGGAGTTGATCCCTAGATACCCCCAAGGGTATAGTCAGGGTGAGACGACAAAGGAGGATCACATGCCCGCCCAGACCATCCCCGTTGACCGCTACAGCGAGGCCATCGGTGCCGATGGCCTCGTGCTCGACGTGCGCGAACCCGACGAGGTTGCCGAGGGGACAATTCCTGGGGCGCGGCACATCCCGCTCGGCGAACTGCAGGATCGGGTCGGTGAGCTCGATGCGGCGCAGCCGGTAGCGGTGCTGTGCCGCAGCGGCGGTCGCAGTGCAATGGCTGCACAGTTTCTCGACGCCAGCGGGTTTGTTCAGGTGACCAACCTCGACGGCGGGATCCTCGCCTATACCGGCGACCTCGGTACTCCTGGCACGGCAGACGGTGGCGACTCGTGATCTTCACCCAGTACTACCTCGACTGCCTGTCGCAGGCGTCGTATCTGATCGGCGACGAGTCGTCTGGTCGGGCCGTGGTGGTCGATCCGCGCCGCGACATCGACGAGTACCTGCGTGACTCCGAGGCGGCCGGCCTACAGATCGAGCTCGTTCTGGAAACTCACTTTCACGCCGACTTCCTCTCGGGTCACCTGGAGTTGGCGGCGGCCACGGGAGCAGCGATTGGCTACTCGTCGGTGGCGGACACCGAGTTCGCCTCGCGGGCGTTGGCCGACGGCGAGCGAATCGAACTCGGCGAGGTCGTGCTCGAGATTCGACACACTCCCGGCCACACGCCCGAGTCGATGTCGATCGTCGTCTGGGAACACGCCGACGACCGCGCCGCCGGACGGCCGCCGTACGGCGTGCTCACCGGCGATGCGCTGTTCATCGGTGATGTCGGTCGGCCCGACTTGTTGGCGTCGTTCGGCTTCACCCGCGATGAGTTGGCCGAGCAGCTGTACGACAGCCTGCACGGCAAGCTGCTGACGTTGCCCGACGCCACGCGTGTGTACCCGGCGCACGGCGCGGGCTCCGCATGTGGAAAGAACTTGTCCACCGACACGTGGTCGACGATCGGCGACCAACGGGTGACGAACTACGCCCTGGCTGCACCCGACAAGCGGTCGTTCATCGACCTCGTCACCGAGGGTCAGCCGCCGGCGCCGTCGTACTTCGTGTACGACGCGCAACGCAACCGTGAAACGCGCGACCTGCACGACGAGCACGAGGCGCCCGAACCGCTGTCGCTCGATGCCGTCGACCGGCTCGTGGCCGACGGTGCGGTGATCCTCGATGGCCGCACTCCCGTCGACTTCGCGCGCGGGCATGTCGCCGGGTCGATCAACGTCGGGCTCGAGGGCCGCTACGCCGAGTTCGCCGGATCGGTCATTCAGCCCGATACCGATGTGGTGCTCGTCGTGGAACCCGGGTTTGAGCGCGAAGCGCGCACCCGTCTGGCGCGTATCGGGTTCGATCGTGTTGTTGGCCATCTCGCCGATCCGCTGACGGTCATGGCCGATCATCCCGACCGCGTGCGCCGTGCGTCGCGGTTGACCGCCGCCGATTTCGCTGATCGACGCCGAGCGGTCGGCGACCTTCAGGTGGTCGACGTACGCAACCGCGGTGAGGTGGCCGCGGGCACGATCGAGGGTGCGGTCGCCATCCCCGTTGGGCAGCTCCCGGCGCGTCTCGGCGAACTCGACCCCGATCGGCCGACCGTGGTGTTCTGCGCCGGTGGCTACCGGTCGTCGGTAGCGGCCAGCGTTGTGCGCTCCGCCGGGTTCGCCGACGTGTCCGATGTGCTCGGCGGGTTTGCCGCCTGGCACGACCTCATCGGAGTGGACGCCGGCTGAATCGAACAGCTGCGGTCGCCTAGGCCGATGCGTCGGCCTGTTCGTTGAAGGCGCGGATCATCGCCAGCACGTCGGGATCTGCCGTCGATGGTGACCCGCTATCGAAGGGCGGCTGCGGGTCGTACTCGATGGCCAGCTGGATGCCTTGGGCAACCTCGGCACCGACGAGTTCGGCGGTCAACGTCAGCGCCATGTCGATCCCGGCCGACACACCAGCCGCCGTGATGATCTTGCCGTTGCGTACGACGCGTTGTTCGGTCGGTGCTGCGCCGTAGTGGGCGAGGTCGTCGTAGGCCATCCAGTGGGTGGTCGCAGGGAGCCCGTCGAGCAGGCCGGCCGCACCGAGCACCAGTGCGCCGGTGCACACCGACGTCGTCCATGTGGTCGTCGGGTGCGAGTTGGCCACCCAGTCGACGATCGGATGGCGTTCTGCGGCGAGTCGGCGAGTGACGAACCCGCCGGGCACGACGATCACATCGGGATCGGCAACGTCGTCGAAGGTGTGATCGACGCGCAGATGCAGCAGGTCGTTTTCGTCCGAGACCGTGCCCGCTTCTGCGGCGCAGAGCACGGTGGTCGCCCCCGGGATCGAGCTCAGCACCTGGTACGGGCCCAACGCGTCGAGCGAGGTGAACTTGTCGTAGAGGCCGATGGCGATCGTCGTCATGTCACCACAGTGGGTGACAACGTTCATGGCGTCAACGACATGGTGCCCACGAATCTGGCCATCGCTGATGGTCTCGGCGAGCTGGTGAGTAGCCCGATCAACCGCACGGAGGTCGCGCCGCCGCGAACCGCTAGGTTGCCACGGCGTTGGAGGTACCTGCGGAGGATGTCGAACACGCTCGCTCGCCTGCAGGCACGGCTCCCCCGGCCGTTACGTGCAGCGATCAACATCTGCGCTGAGACGTACGAGAACTGGCGTCGGCACCGCACGATTCGGCTCGGTGCGGCGATCGCCTACTACGGCCTGTTCGCCATCGTGCCGGTGCTCTCGCTCAGCCTGGCCTTCGCTGGGCTGTTCTTCTCCGAGGCCGAGGTGCAGGACTACATGGCCGACCGACTCACGGACTTCCTCGGCGCGAGCGAGTCGGATGCCAACCAGATCGGCCAGACGTTCTCCGAGACACTGTCGGCCTCTGGCACGATCGCCGGACTCGGCGTGATCAGCGCGGTCTCGTTGATCTTCGCGGCGTCGCTGCTGGTGATCGCCCTGCAGGACGCGTTCAACACCGTTTGGGACGTGCCGGTGCGCGCCGGCATTCGGCACTCGGTGCTTCGCCGCCTCGCCGCGTTTGTTGTGGTGCTCGGCGCGGGGATGGCAATCGTGGTGTCGTTTGCGCTCAACGCCGTCACCGCATTCATCTCCCGGCTGGCGCCGGATGCCCCGGTGGTCGACTCGCTGAGCGAGTTGTTCGGTTTCGCCGCATCGTGGGCGCTCGGCGTGGGCGTGCTCGCGTTGCTGCTGCGCTACCTGCCCGACCACACCGTTCGCTGGCGGGCGGCGCTGGTCGGTGGAGCGATCACCGCGTTGCTCGTGGCTGCGGGCACCGTGGCCATCGGCATGTACCTGCGGCGGTATGCCGCCACGTCGGTCGTCGGGGCGGCCGGGTCGATTCTGCTGGTGCTGCTGTGGCTGTACTACCAGGCGCAGATCATCCTCGTTGGCGCCGAACTCACCCGGGTGCTCGACCATGTGCGCTGGCAAAAGGGGACGTCCGACCCTGCCTCCGCCGCGTCGAACGAGGTGTGATCGGGGCATGGACGGGCCTGTCGACGGCATCACGCTGCGTCTCGATCTCGACGACGGGCGGGTGATGGTCATTCGCGACACGTCAGTCGAGGACGCCCCGCTGCTCTCGGCGCTGTACGACCAGTTGCCCGACGACGATCGCCGGCGTCGGTTCTTCGGCTCGTTCCAACCCGACGAGGACTGGTTCCGCCACTGGTCGTCGGTGCGCGAGCAGGGTGGGTTCGGCACGATCGCAGTCGTTCACGAGATCGACAACGGCGGCCCGGTCGAGCCACCGAGCGAGGTTGCCGGCGAGGCCGCCTACACGATGCGCGACGACGGCGACGGCGAACTGGCGATCGTGGTCGCACCGCGCTGGCGAGGACTGGGCACGCTGCTGCTGGACGTGCTCTGCGAGCATGCCGCCGCCCGTGGGATCGAGAGCCTGCAGGCCGACGTGTTGAGCAAGAACACGTCGATGATCATGGCGCTACGCAAGCGCGGGATGGCCGTGCTCGAACACGACGACGGCGCCGTGCGCCTCACCGTCGGGACCGCCGCTGATGCTCCGGCGTGGCCCCCCGACGACACGCGACCGAGATTGCTGGTCGAGATCCCCGGCGCTCGCTGGGCCGGTGAACGAGCTGCCGAGCGCGCCGGCTGGAGCGTGGCGTTGTGCCCCGGACCCCAGTCACGCACACACCAGCCCTGCCCAGCACTGTGTGGTGATGGGTGCGGACTTGTGGCTGGCGCAGACGCGATCGTGATCGCCCTCGACCCGAGTGACGAGCGCACCGCAGATCTCGCCGAGCATCACCGCCGCGAGCATCCCGACGCTCGATTGTTGGTGCACGGCGATCATCACCAGGTGCTCGAACAGCTCGACGAGCTCACCGGCTGATCGCGCGCTGACCGGCGCCGGGCGCGTGTCGCCGTAGTCTGAGTCCGATGACGGCGTGGAACCTCGACCGCGTGCGGATGCTCTATCAAGTGCGTGGCGATGAGCCGGCGGAGCAGCTCGAGGAGATCCGCCGAGCGGAGCAGCTGGGCTTCGACGTGGCGGTCGTGCCCGACCACGTCGGGCACCTGGCATCACCGGTGCCGCTCCTCTCGGCGGCGGCTGCGGTCACCGAGCGCATCCGGCTCGGCACGATGGTGCTCAACAACGAGATGCGCAATCCAGTGCAGCTGGCGTGGGACATCGCCACCCTCGACCGCGTGGCGGAGGGACGAGTCGAGCTCGGTCTCGGTGCCGGACACACCCCCCAAGAGTTCGCGGCGACGGGAATCGAGCGTCGGTCCGGCAGAGAGCGAAAGGCCCGTCTGGCCGAGGCGGTGGAGATCATCGGCCCCCTCCTCGCAGGGTCGACGGTCGATTTCGAGGGCGAGCACTACACCGTTCGCACGGCCAGCATCCTGCCCGCGGTGCAGCGTCCGCTCCCCATTCTCGTCGGCGGCAACGGTCGGGAGCTGCTCGAACACGCTGCCCGCCATGCGGACCTGATCGGCCTCCAAGGCCTCGGTCGCACGCTCGCGGACGGACACGCCCACACCGTCGACTGGCGACCTGCGCACCTCGATGCGCAAGTCGACACGATCACTACGGCCGCCGCGGGTCGGGCGACGCCACCGCGACTGAGCGCGCTCGTCCAAGTCGCCGCGGTCACCGATGATCCCGCGGCGGTACTCGACCCGATTCTCGACCGCGTCGACGGCCTCAACCGGGCCGACGCCGACGAGATCCCGTACCTGCTCGTCGGCACGGTCGATCAGATTCTCGCCAAGATCGAACGGATACAAGCTCGTTGGGGTATCGCTGACCTGGTGGTTCGCGAACTCGACGGGTTCGCGACGGTCGTCGAGGCGCTGCGGTGACCTTTGGCCCTGCCCGCCACGGTGCTCGCGCACGTTTCATCAACGCATGGTCGATGGTTTCGCCCGGGAACGGGCAACGCAGCTGGCAGGTGTGTCGGCAGCGTTCGGGCGTGGGGACACGCCATGGTGATGTCGGTTGAAGGCATCGCCGCCGCTGACGTGTCGCCGTCGGGTCCCGGCCGCTGGGTCGTCGGCACCGATGGCTCCGACGGCGCGCGTCACGCAGTCGACTGGGCGGTGGCGAACGCCGAGGGGCGGGCGACGTCGATCGACATTGTTGCGGCCTGGAACACGGTGGCGATCGGCTCGTTCGGTTCTCCAGTGGTCGCCCCGATCGACGAACAGCCGATCGCTGCGGCGGTTCACGACGATCTCGAGCAGCTCGTGGGGGAAGTGCGTCCGGCGGCGACGGTTCCCGTCGCCGGGCGCGCCGTCCATGGCGCGCCCACGCAGGCGCTGCTCGACGCCGCCGCCGACGCCTCACTGCTCGTTGTGGGCAGTCGCGGACTCGGCGGGTTTGGTCGATTGTTGCTCGGTTCCACCAGCACCCAGTGCGCAACGCACGCCAGCGTGCCGACCGCAGTGATCCCTGTCGAGGGTGTCGCCCACCGGCCGGCACATCGGGTCGTTGTCGGCTGCGACGGATCGCCCAACGCAATGGCCGCACTGCGCTGGGCGATCGAGTTCGCCTCACCGGGGAGCGCTGTCGAAGTCGTGTGGGTGTGGGATACCACCCCGCTCGCCGTTGGCGCCGACAACTTCTTCTTCCCCGAGGCCGACGATTTGTCCCGCGAGCGATTCGATCATCTGGTCGGCATGTTCGCCGAGGTGGCCCGCCGGCGTCAGGTGGTGATCGAGCAAACGTTCGTCCGCGGGACGCCGCGCAAAGCGCTCGGCGATGCCGGCGCCCGCGCCGACCTGTTGGTGGTCGGGGCGCGCGGCCACGGTTCGGTCGGCGCCGCGTTGTTGGGGTCGGTGTCGACCTGGCTGCTGCATCATTTGGGTCAGCCGTTGGTGGTCGTTCCCGACACCGAATCCTGACCGTTCGCGTGGCCGCTCGACAACGATGCCCGCTGGCGGCGACAATGCACCGATGATCCGCGTGTTTCTGCTCGACGACCACGAAGTGGTGCGCCGGGGCATCGCGGCTGCGTTGGAGGCCGAGGACGACCTCACCGTGGTTGGCGAGGCCGGCACAGCCGACGAGGCACTCGCCGTGGTCGCCGAGTGCGAACCCGATGTGGCGGTGCTCGACGTGCGGCTCGGGGAGGGCAACGGCATCGACGTCTGTCGCCAGCTGCGCGACGACCACCCCGATGTGCAGGCGTTGATTCTCACCTCGTTCGACAACGACCGCGCCTTGGTCGATGCAGGGCTCGCCGGTGCGTCGGCGTTTGTGCTCAAGCAGATCCGTAGCGCCGAGCTCGTCGACACGATCCGTGGTGTGGCCGCTGGTCGTCGCTACCTCGATGACGCTGAGGTGCGGCTCGCGGTACGGCGTCTACGCGATAGCGACGAGGGACGACTCGACGACCTCACGCCCCAAGAGTTGCGCATCTTCGAGTTGATCGGGGAGGGCTTCACCAACCGGCAGATCGCTCAAGAGATGTACCTGGCCGAGAAGACGGTGAAGAACTACGTGTCGAATCTTCTCGCCAAACTCGGAATGGCCCGGCGCACGGAGGCCGCTGCGTTGGCCGCCAAGCTCGACGAGCGCCAACGCCAAGACGGCTAGCGGCACGATGTCCGGCCTGGTCGGTGCCTCAGACCGGGACGGTCCACGACAGCACGGTGCCCGATGGCATGTTGGCCGTCACGGTGCAACTGCCGCCCAGTTCGGCCGCCCGCCACATCATGTTCGACAGGCCGCCGTTGCGCTTCGGGCGCTCGGGGACGCCGATGCCGTCGTCGGTGATGCGCAGCGTGAGCACGTCGGCGTGCCGGCGCAAGTTCACCGTCGTCACCGTCGCCTGGGCATGACGGGCGACGTTGGATAGCCCCTCGCTGGCAGTGGCGACGAGCTGTTCGGCGAGGTACTCCGGCAGGTCTTCGAAGTCGCCGTCGATCGAGAGATCGACGGGGTGACCGATCGTGCTGGTGCGGTCACGAACGAGCTCCGCGATCTTGGTCGTCACGTCGTGCGTCGCCGCCGGGTCGGTCAACCGAAATACGGCAGCACGAAGTTCGCGAATCGTGTCATCGAGCTCGTCGATCGTGTTGGCGATACGTGTCGCCACGTGTGCCGGCTGGGCGCTCCCGAGCACCGCCTGCAACGACATGCCTGCAGCGAACAGACGCTGGATCACCATGTCGTGCAGGTCGCGGGCGATGCGCTCCCGGTCGGTGAGTAGCGCCAACTGGGCCTGGACCTCCTGGCGCACCGTGACATCGCGGACCGCGGCCACCGTGTAGTGCACCCCATTGAGGTCGACGGGGTTGAGGCTGATCTCGACGGGGAACAGGCTGCCGTCAGCGTGCTGGCCGAACAGGTTGAGCCCGGTGCCCATCGGACGACGGCGTGCCGCCGACCGGTATTGGGCACGAAAGTCGGCGTGCCGCGCCCGTTGCTCGCTTGGCACGAGCTCGTCGACGTTCAGTCCGATCAGGTCGTCGACTGGGATGCCAAAGATGGCCGCCGCCGCAGGGTTGGCCCGCACGATCGCGCCGTCCCCGTCGACGAGCAGGAGCCCGTCCGGCGAGGCGGCCAGCAACGCGCTACCGAGCTCATCGCGGTCCATCGACCCTTCATCATCGTCTTCTCACGCCACCGCTGCCAAGCGCGCGGCGAGCGGCGTGACGCAGGTGCCACCGGCACGTGGCTGCCATACTGCGGATTGATGACACGGAAGTGGATCGTCGGAATCGACGGGTCGGATGCGGCGCGCACTGCGCTGGCGTGGGCGGCGGCCACCGCCGAGGCGCGCGGCGACATCGACCTGACGGCGGTGGGTGTGTGGCATGTGCCCCCACCGATGGCGGTGTTCACCGCCAAACGCGGCTTTGGCGTAGACGAACTCGGGCTCGAGGCGACTGCGGGATACGAGGTCGATCAGGCGATCGCCGCGGTCGACGCATCGATCGACATCGCCGCGACGACACGTCAGGGCGTCGTCGGGCACGCGTTGGTTGCGGCGGCCAACGAGGAGGCCGATGCACTCGTTGTCGGCCGGACGGGCGGAGGGGAACTCCACCAACGACTTGGCTCGGTGAGTCGGTACTGTGCCACGCATGCTGATGTGCCGGTGATCGTCGTCCCCGACGACGTCCGTGACGGCGATGGATCGACCGTGGTTGGATTCGACGGCAGCGAGAACGCCCGCGCGGCGATCCGCTGGGCGCTCGATTTCGCCGACCCGACCACTCGCGTCCGTGCCGTATCGTCGGTCGAGCTGGCGCCCTGGGCCGAGATCGACGTAGTGCACGAGCGCTACGGCGATGCGATCGCCGAGCGACGCGACGAACTCAACACCGACCTCGACGACCTCGATCCGGCGAGCCGGGTCGAGCGAGCAGTCGTCGTAGATGCACCGCGGCGTGCGCTCGTCGACGCGTCGAAGACCGCATCGTTGGTTGCCGTCGGCGCCCGCGGTCATGGATTGATCGCCGCCGAACTCCTGGGCTCGGTGAGCACCGCGATCCTCGAAGACACCGAGTGTCCGGTGGCGGTCGTCCCGCACGCCAACGGGTAGCGCCCATGGCCACGATCTGCGTGTTCAGTACCAAGCCGTACGACCGTGCCGGCTTCGAAGCAGCGAACGAGCGGCATGGTCACTCCTTGCGGTTCATCGACACCACGCTCGACGCAGACACGGTTGGCCTGGCCGCCGACGCCGATGCCGTGTGCGTGTTTGTCAACGACACCGTGGACGCTTCTGTCGTCGAGCAGCTGCATGCGGCGGGCGTGCGCACGATTGCGCTGCGCTGTGCAGGGTTCAACAACGTCGACCTCGCGGCCGCAGACCGCTCAGGCATCCACGTGGTCCACGTGCCGGCGTACTCGCCGAACGCCGTTGCCGAGCACACGATCGCGTTGATCCTCGCCCTCAACCGGCGAATTCATCGCGCCTACAACCGGGTGCGCGACGGCAACTTCTCGCTCGACGGCCTGGTGGGCTTCGATCTCGCCGGCAAGACGGCGGCGGTGATCGGCACCGGCCGCATCGGCGCCATCGTTGCTCGGCTGCTCTGGCACCTGCGATGCCGCGTGCTGGCGGTCGACCCGTACCGCGACGCCCATCTCGTTGAGCTCGGTGTCGAATACGTCGAACTCGACCAAGCGATCGCCGAGTCGGACCTGATCACGCTCAACTGTCCGCTCACCGTCGAGACGCATCACCTGGTCGATGCCGAAGCGATCGCGGCGATGCGTCGCGGTGTGATGCTGGTCAACACCGGCCGAGGCGCGCTCGTCGACACCGCAGCCGTGATCGACGGTCTCAAGTCGGGACAGATCGGATCACTTGCCCTCGACGTGTACGAGGAGGAGGCCGAACTGTTCTTCGAGGACCGGAGCGAGCAGATCCTCGACGATGACGTCTTCGCCCGGCTGTTGACGTTTCCCAACGTGTTGATCACCGCCCACCAGGCATTCCTCACCGACGAAGCGCTCCGCTCCATCGCCGAGACCACGCTGGCCAACGTGTCGGAACTCGCCGAACGCGGGACCTCGCGCAACCTTGTGCCCCGCAGCTGACCCGGACATCGGTTGTCCGGATGTCCGCCGTTGGTCAGCCGGTGGTGCCCAACGACGCGTCGGGTTCGACGTCGTCGACGATGTGGTAGCGCCGCCCCGTGAGTGACGTCGGATCGACGCGCACGAAGTTCGGTTTCTCGCCCGTGAGCCACGGGAACAGCGGCAGGTCCTCGGCGTCGAACACTTCTTGCATCCGCTCGATCTGTCGCGCCGAGCCCTTGAGCACGACGCTCCAGGCCACTCGTTCGTCGGGGTAGTACCCGTCGATCTCGAAGGCGACGAAGCGGTTGAGTACCGCTCCCGCCAGCTTCGTGCCGGCCGCACTGCGAAACACGATGCTCTCGCCGTCGACGACGAAGTTGATCGGGAAGATGTCGGGCTGGCCAGCGATGTCCACTGCTAGCCGTCCAACCGAGGTGGTCCGCAACAGCTCCCAACACTCGGCATCGGTGAGGTGACGGGTCGCCGGATCGCTGGTGGTCATGTTCCGATTCTCGTCGCCCAACGTCGACGGCGCCAGGGCCGAACGTCATTGCGCTGTGTACGGTGACGCACGTGACGGACGTGAGAGCAGCGTTGGGCGACGGTGCCGTGATCGTCGGCGTCGATGGCAGCGACACCGCCCGCCATGCGCTGCTGGTTGCTGCGGACATCGCCAACGCGCTCGGGGCACGCCTGTGGGCGGTGCACGCGCTCGGCTTGATGACCGTGATCGACGGCGAGCACGTGTCATCTGAAGGGCGCCAGGAAGAGGTGGCTGAACACGTTCGGCGTCGATGGTGCCTCGATCTCGATCGCATCGACGGGCTGCGGTGGGACGTCGACGTGGTCTACGGCAGTCCCCCCGACGTGATGCTCCACGTGGCGCGCGATCGTGATGCGGCGATCATCGTCGTCGGGACGCGCGCTGAGCACCGTACGGCCGAACTTGGCAGCACGAGCCATCACGTCGTGCACCACAGCGACCGTCCGGTCGTGGTCGTTCCGCCACGCAGCTGAGCACGGGGGCCGCGCTACGTTCGGTCCATGGCTGAGTTCAGCGACCGCGTCGCCATCGTCACCGGATCATCCAGCGGAATCGGCGAGGAGACCGCCCGTCGACTGTCGGCACTCGGTGCCACGGTGGTGGTCAACTCGTCGTCGTCAGTCGAAGCCGGCGAGGCAGTGTCGGCGTCGCTGCCGGGCGACTCGACATACATCCGCGCCGACATCAGCAACCAAGCCGAGGGTCATGCCCTGATCGACGAGACGATCGAGCGGTACGGCCGCCTCGACTACCTGATCAACAACGCCGGATGGACGACGGCCATCGACCACAAGGACCTCGACGCGCTCACCGACGAGGTGTTCCGCAAGACCTTCGAGGTCAACGTGTTCGGCACGTGGTGGCTGACCAAGCATGCGATTCCGCACCTCCGCGAATCGGACGACCCGGTCATCGTCAACATCACGTCGATCGCCGGCGTACGCCCGGTCGGCTCGTCGATGGCCTACTCGATGTCGAAGGCCGCCCTCAATCAGATGACCCTCCTGTTGGCGAAGTCGTACGGCCCGATCCGGGTCAACGCTGTCGCCCCCGGACTGGTGGCCACGCCGTGGACCGCCGATTGGGACGCGCAACATGCCGCTGTGGCCGCGATGGCCCCGCTGCAGCGCTCGGCGACGCCCGACGACTGCGCCGAAGCCGTGTTGGCGTTGATCCGCAATCGGTACACGAGCGGCGAAGTGTTCGTGGTCGACGGCGGGCTCACGCAGCTGATGTAACGACGCCGATCAGCGATCGACATCGCGTCCGAGGGGCAGGGTCAGGCGGCTGCCTTCTCCAGGATGTGCACGCCGCATGCCGATCCCAAGCCGATCACGTGCGCCAGCCCGATCGTTGCGCCCTCGATCTGCCGGTCGCCGGCCTCGTCGCGCAGGTGATGGCAGACCTCCCAGATGTTGGCGATGCCGGTCGCCGAGATCGGGTGACCCTTCGACTGCAGCCCGCCCGACACGTTGACGGGCAGCGCACCGTCGCGCCACGGCGCACCCGACTCGAAGAAGTCGACGGCGTTGCCCTCACCGCACAAGCCGAGGTTGTCGTAGTGCACCAGCTCGGCGGTGGCGAAACAGTCGTGCAGCTCGACCAGGTCGAGGTCCTCGGGGCCGACGCTGGCGGCTTCGTAGGCGGTGGCCGCAGCGTTCTTGGTGAGCGTGTTTACGTCGGGCAGTACTTGGCAGGCCTCTTGCCACGGATCTGACGTGAGCACCGACGCCTTCACCTTGACCGCGCGGCGCTGCTGGTCCGGCGACAGCGACTTCAGCTTCTCGCCGCTCACCACCACCGCGGCGGCGGCACCGTCGCAGTTCGCCGAACACATCGGTCGGGTGTTGGGGTAGGCGATCATGATGTCGTTCTTGATCTCGTCGATCGTGAACCGCTTCGAGTACGCCGCCAACGGGTTCAGTGTGGAATGGGCGTGGTTCTTCTCCGAGATGCGGGCGAACAGGTCGAAGTCGGCGCCGCCGTACTTGTGGCCGTACTCCATGCCGACCTGGGCGAACACGCCCGGCATGGTGTCGGTGCCAATTCGTCCGTCGGTTGTGGCGACTGCGCCGTACCGACCGCTCGGCTCCCAGTGGTGCCCATCGGACTTGGCCTGACCGCCGCCGCCGAGCAGGCCGGCACCAGCGAGCTTTTCGACGCCGACCGCAAGCCCCATATCGGCCTCGCCGGCTTTGATCGCCATGATCGCGGTGCGCAGCGCAGTGGCTCCGGTAGCGCATGCGTTCGACACGTTGAACACCGGGATCCCGGTTTGGCCGACCTGCTTCTGCAGCTGCTGGCCGATGCCGCCTCGCCCCATCAAGTTGCCCGCGGCCAGCACGTCCATGTCGGCCATCGTCACGCCGCCGTCCGCCAGCGCCGCCATCGTCGCCTCGGCAGCGAGGTCGACCGTGTCGAGGTCGGGCCGCTTGCCGAACTTGGTCATGTTGATCCCGAGGATCCAGATGTCGTCGTCGTTGATCATGGCTGCTCCGTTTTGAATGTCTCGGCCTTACTTCAGGTCGGTGGTGGGCTGGGTTGGGACGGCCGAGACGCCAGCCTCGTCGCTGGCGCTTCCCTCGGCGGCGGTGCTACGCGGGCTCGTAGCCGAAGCCGATGGCTTCCACACCATCGTCGTCGGTGCCGAGCGAATATGTCATGAGGCGCACCGGCATGCCGGTGCGCACG
>JBCBSO010000028.1:0-13940 GCA_039819205.1 Actinomycetota bacterium | reverse complement strand
GCCGATGCCAACGAGGACAAGCCGGTAGGCCTGGATTCCCCGCTTCCAGGCCAAGACGTACACGAGCAACGCGGCGAGATCAACGACGTGCAGCGGGCGACCGTATGGTTGACCGGCTCATTGAACGGGCGTTCGTGGGACGAGGTGCGCATTGTGTCGCTAGCGCTGCTCGTGCTCGGGCCGCTCGCGATTCTGATGCAGCGTACGCTCGACCGTCTCGACCTTGGCGACGACACCGCAGCCACGCTGGGCGTGCGCGTCTCTCGCTCGAAGCTCGCGTTGGTGCTCGTCGGCGTTGCGCTTGCCGCGCTGGGCGTTGCGGCCGCCGGGCCGATCGCCTTCGTGGCCTTCGTGTCGGGGCCGATCGCCCGTCGTTTGGTGAACACCCCGCGGGCGGCCATCGTGCCGGCCGCCTTCGTCGGCGCGCTCGTCGTGGTCGTCGCCGACCTGGCTGCACGTCGCGTGCTGGCACCCACCGAGTTGCCCGTCGGCATCATGACCGCGCTGATCGGTGCGCCCTACCTGTTGTGGTTGCTCACCCGCCAAGCCCGGACAGGAGCGTTGTGATCGGCGAACCCCCCTCCACGAATGGCACGCATCCAGACGCTTCGTCGTCGCGTTTGCGCGCAGATCACGTGCGATTGGCGTACGACGAACACGTCGTCGTCGAAGAACTCGACTTGGCGATCCCCGACGGTGAGATCACGGTCATCGTGGGGCCCAACGCATGCGGCAAGTCGACGCTGCTTCGGGCTCTTGCGCGGCTGCTCAAGCCGTCGTCGGGCGAGGTGATCCTCGACGGTGAAATGATCCACCGGCTGCCGACCAAAGAGGTCGCCAGACGACTTGGCTTGCTCCCGCAAACGCCCATCGCCCCCCAGGGCATTCTGGTGGTCGACCTCGTGGCTCGCGGTCGTACGCCGCACCAACGGCTTTTTCAACAATGGTCCGACGACGACGAGCGGGCGGTCCGTGCGGCGTTGACGGCGACCGACACGATGGATCTCGCCGACCGGCCAGTCGACGAGCTCTCGGGAGGCCAACGACAACGGGTGTGGATCGCCATGGCACTCGCCCAGGAAACTGGGCTGCTGCTGCTCGACGAGCCGACCACGTTCCTCGACATCGCCCACCAGGTGGAGATCCTCGACCTGGTCGATCGGCTCAACCACGAAGAGGGACGCACCGTCGTGCTCGTGTTGCACGACCTCAACTTGGCCTGTCGGTACGCCCACCACCTGGTCGCGATGGTCGACGGTCGGATTCATTCGGTGGGCGCACCCGAGGAGATCATCACCAACGAGACGGTCGAAGCGGTGTTCGGATTGCCCTGCCTCGTCGTTCCAGACCCGCTCAGCGGCACGCCGATGATCGTGCCGCACGACACTCGATCGTCGGTACGCGCTGACGAAACAGAGACGGAGGCGCCGTGACCACGATCTATGACGAACTCACCCCCGTGTTCGAACACCTGAACTCGAACCACGACGACACCGTCGTCTTCATCGCTCGTCATCTGTCCGACGAGCCGGCTGCAACGATGGTGGATGCACAGCTGCAGTCAGCATCTCCCGAGGGCATCACGATCGCCTGTCGTCGGCAGGATGGCTCGCAGTACGAGCTCGAGCACCCCTTCGGGTTGCCGCCGGATTCACTCGATGAGGTCCGTGTGCAGCTGTTCGGGCTGCTGGGCGCCGCCCGCAGCGCGGCCGATCAGTCCGTCGGGCTCACGAGCTTGGAGCGCGAGATCGCCGGGACCGATGACCTGTCGACGTTCATCACCAACGTGGTCGCCGTCCGGGACCTCACGCCGAACCTGCGGCAGATCACCTTCGGTGGTGGGCTCGAGAGTTTTGTGTCGATTGGCGGCGATCAGTTCTTGTATGTCCTGTTGCCGCCCGCCGGACGCACCGAGCTCACCGTGGATGCCGACTTCAGTTGGGCGGCCAACGACGAAACGCCGGAGGAAGATCGACCGCAAGGCGCCTATTACACGGTTCGTCGGTGGCGCCCCGATGCCGGGGAGATCGACATGTGGTTCGTGTTGCACGGCGACGCTGGTCCCGCCTCTGCATGGGCGGCGCGCGCCGAGGTCGGTGCGCCAGCAGGCCTGTGGGGTCCGCGCTCCACGTTCGCCCCACGGCCCGACACCGATCACTATCTGCTCGTGGTCGACGACACCGGCCTCGGCGCGGCTGCTGCAGTGCTCGATCAGCTCTCCGATGCTCGACCAACGGTCGAGGTGGTCGCTGAGACCGTGGATTCGGCTCATTTCGTCGATCTCCCGGCGTGGGACGGGGTCAGCGTCGAGTGGTGTTGTCGCGATGGGCAGCCTCCTGGCACCTCGGGGCTGCTGCTCGACGCTGTCCGCCGCCGCGCCTTCGATGTGCCCGGGTTGTACGCGCTCGGTGCCGCCGAGTCGCGCGAGATCACCGCAGTACGCAAGTACCTGCGCAACGATGTCGGCCTGGCCCCGGACCAGGTTGCGATGACCGGGTACTGGAGGCGGTGAGCATGCCGGGCGATGCCGCACCGCTCACCGCTGAGCTCGAGAGCGGCAGCCACGTCGACCACATCGTGTGGGGCGTACCCGATACCGACGCAGCGCTGGAGACGCTGCGCGAATTGACCGGCGTCCAGCCGTCGATCGGGCGCATGCCGACCGACGAGTCGTATCCGACGCGCAGTGCGTCGATCGGCCTCGGAGGAGGGGCATTTTTCGAGGTCTATGGGCCGAACCCGAACTTCCGGGGTGCGCCGCACGGATTCCGCAACCTGCTCACGTCGTTGCCGGAACCGCGGCTGCTGACCTGGTTCGCCCGCGTGATCGACGTACCGGCGGTGGGGACCGCGCTGAGCCGGCTCGGTCACACCGTGGTCCCGATGATCGACGAGTGGGAGCGCACGACCGCCCCGTCGTTCCGCAACGCCCAGTTCAGCGACTACATGTTCGAACCCGCCGTACCGCGGTTGATCGAGTGGCGCGACCGGATGGGGATGGACGAGAACCTCGTGCCCGGTGCCACTCTCGACCGGATCGTGGTGCGCTCGGATCAGGTCGACGACGTGCGTGCGTTGTACGAGCATCTTGGGCTCGCCGACGACCCGACGATCGTGCTCGAAGCCGGTCCGCCTTCGATCGCCGCACATCTACACACGCCGACGGGCCCCGTCGAGATCAGCTAGCGACGGCGCACGACATCACGCAACCACTACGTCAACCACACCAACAACTCACGGAGCAGCACATCATGAGCGTCGTCAAGATCAACGCCGTTGAAGTACCCGAGGGCATGGGTTCGGAGTTCATCGAGCGGTTCGCCAAGCGAGCCGGCTCGGTCGAGGACCAACCCGGGTTTGAGGAGTTTCTGCTACTGCGGCCGACCGACGAGCACCGTCGGTTCTTCGTGTTCACGCGCTGGGAGTCCGACGAGGCGTTCCAGGCCTGGCTGCAGAGCAGCGACTTCGCAGCTGCGCATGCTCATGTCGCCGAGGATGCGCAGGCGATGGCCGAGCGTCATGCGCCTGGCGCGACCGGAGGGCATCACGCAGGAACGCCAGCGGGCCGCGGCCACGGGCACGGTGGACCGGTGGCGATCAACGCCGAGCTGCTGGCGTTCGAAGTGATGGAACGCGTCACTCGCGACTGACGCAGCGCATCATTGCCCCAACGGCTTGCGGCCGACGAAGTCGATGAGCGCAGAGACTCCGGCATGGCCGGCGCCCTCGTCGAGCTCAGCGTCGTAGCTCGTCAGCCGCTCGATGTCGAGACCCTGGAACTCTGCCGTGAGTAGCTCTTCGGTGTACATGCACTCTTCGAGCGGCGGCCCACCGGTCGCGTAGGCGATCTGCTCGGGTCGGTAGCCGTGCAGCAGCAGCCGTCCGCCCGGCCGCAACGTGCGCACCATGCCCTCGAACACCGGGCCCCGTTGTTCAGCAAGGAGGAACTGGATGAACACCGCCACCACCACGTCGTACGCGTCCGGCTCCCAGTCCCAGGTGAGGACGTCGGCGACCTCGACATCCACCGCGACGCCGCGCTCGGAGGCCAGCGCTCGCGCCTTGTCTGCGCCGATCGAGGAGATGTCCATCGCCGTGACGGTCAGTCCTTGTTGGGCGAGCCACACCGAGTTGCGACCTTCGCCGTCCGCCACGACGAGCGCCCGTTGGCCTGGTTCGAACAAGGTCGCGTGCGCGGTCATGAACTGTGCCGGGGCTGTACCGAACACGTACTCGTCGGCCTGGTAGCGAGCGTCCCACTTGGGCGCAGCGGCCATCTCGTTCGTCATGGGCAGATCGTTGCACCTCGAGTCGACATCGGGTCAAGGGGCGGGGGCCACATGGGGCTAGTGCTCTGAGGCCTCCATCGGCGCGAACGACAGTGCCTCGTCGTCGATCGCCGCGAGCGCGCGCCTGGCCAGCGGCACCACGGAGGCGACTCCCGCCGACCGCTGCCACTCGTTGACACACGCTCGTCGGGCGGCCACGAGCACGGCAGCAAGGACGCGCACGTCGAAGTTGTCGGGCGCGACCGCATGGCGTTGGGCGATCCACTCGGCGAGCGTCTGTTCGAAGCGGCGCTCGTAACCGCGCCGAGCGTCTTCGAGCGACGGCGTGTCGTTCACGATTCGGGCCACCACCGCCGCTCTTTCGTCGAGCGGCATCGACTGCTCTTGCTCCGCGATCGCCGCAAGCACGGCGTCGGTGACGGGCCCGGGTGGCTGGCGATACAGCAATTCGGTGAAGTCGTCGGTGGCCTGGTCGGCATCGGCGAAAAGTAGGTCGAGCTTGGATGCAAAGTGGCGGAAGAGGGTTCGTTGTGTGACGCCTGCGGCTGCAGCGATCTCTGCGGTGGTGACCTCGTCGTAGCCGCGCTGCGCAAACAGCTCGAGACCGACGTCCACGAGACGCTGGCGCGTCTCGGTGCGACGCGCCGCGGCTGCGGGTGCCTCGGTCATCGATCGAACGGTAACCGACTGCTGCGACGGCCGATGGCAACGTGCTCTTGACGTGTGTCAGTCACTGACACAATTATGGCAGGTATGGCTAACAGATGGTGTCGGGAGTTGATCGTGGGTGCTGCGAGAAGCCTGCTGACAGGAGCAACCAAGTGAGTGCAGCGATTGAGGTCGACGCCATCGTCAAGACCTTTGGCGATACCCGCGCCCTCGACGGTGTGACGTTCAACGTCGACGCCGGCGAAGTACTTGGACTTCTCGGGCCCAACGGCGCCGGCAAGACCACGACGATCAACGTGTTGGCCACGCTGTTGCGGCCCGACTCCGGGTCGGCACGGGTGGCCGGCCTCGATGTTGTCGACGATGCCGAGAGGGTCCGCCAGCACATTGCGCTCACGGGGCAGTTCGCTGCGCTCGACGAGGTGCTGACCGGACGCGAGAACCTGCGACTCTTCGGCCGGCTGCGCGGGCTCGACCGAGGGGCGGCGCGCTCGAAGTCCGACGAGTTGCTCGAACGGTTCTCGCTCAGTGACGCCGGCGACCGCCCGGTATCGACGTACTCCGGAGGTATGCGTCGTCGTCTTGACCTGGCAGCCAGCCTCGTCGTGCCGGCGTCGGTGCTTTTCCTCGATGAGCCGACGACCGGCCTCGATCCACGTAGCCGTACCGAGTTGTGGGACGTGGTCCGCGACTTGCGACGCGACGGTCTCACGATCGTGTTGACGACCCAATACCTCGAAGAGGCCGATCAACTCGCCGAACGCATCGTGGTGATCGATACCGGCGATGTGGTCGCATCTGGGACGCCCGACGAACTCAAGGCAATGACCGGCGGACACTCGGTGGTGGTCATCCCGCTCGATCCGGCGGACGGGCCCACACTCGGCAACGCCTTATCGCCGGTGGGCGACACCAACGTCGATGAACGAACGGGAGCCGTGACCCTGCTCGACACCGCAGCACCGCAACTTCCCGAAGTGGTGCGCATCGTCGACTCGACGCAGGTGGAGATCTCCGACCTCTCCCTTCGGCGTCCGACACTCGACGAGGTGTTCTTGCAGCTGACCGATCACTCCAGTGTCGGAGTCCATTCATGAGTTCACTCGCTGCTGACAGCGCGCTGCTCGGGGCGCGTGCGGTCACCAAGACCTCGCGCAACCCGGCGTCGATCATGGGTGCGATCTTGTTCCCGCTGCTGTTCTTCTTGTTGTTCAACGTGACGATGCGTCGGATCATGGAAGCGCAGGGCTTCGACTACGTCCAGTTGTTGCCATCGGCGATCGTCGTCCAAGCGATGCTGTTCGCCGCGATGTCGTCGGCGTACTACGTCGCCGACGATCGAGTGAGTGGGGTGCTGCAGCGGTTGCGCTCGATGCCGATCCATCGGGGCGCCCCGATGTTGGGGCGGGCGGTTGGCGACGTCGTGCGCGCCGCGGTGTCGCTCGTCGTGCTGCTGGTGGTGGGCGTGGCCACCGGCATGCGGTTCAACGCCGGCATCGCATGGCTTCCGGTGTACGTCGGCGTGGCGTTGTTGTTCGCGGTTGGCGCAGCGCTGGCGATGGGCCTACTCGGCTACGTCGCCGGTTCACCGGACAACGCCGTGTCGATCGCCACCATCCCATACCTGCCGCTGCTCATGCTGTCGAGCGCGTTCGTGCCCGTCGAGGACTTTCCCGGCTGGCTCCAACCGTTCGTCGAATGGCAGCCGGTGACCGCGGTGATCGACGCGCTGCGGGCGCTCACCGGCGACGGGGAAATCACCACGACCGTGAGCCGCAGCGTGGGCTGGTCGATCGGTTTGCTGGTGGTGTGCGGATATCTCGGCGCACGGGCCATGAGGAGGGCATCATGACCGCCGTCACCGCGCCGGTGCAGATAATCGATCCACCGACCAGATCGTCGGCGTATGCAGCGTTCACGAGCCGGTCGGTCCTGCGCTTCGTCCGTCGACCCTTCACCATCGTGTCGACGCTGGCCTTTCCGATCCTGCTGTTGCTCACGATGCTCGCCGTGTTCTCGTCGGCGATCGAGGCGTTCGAGGACGGTCCGTACGCCCAGCGTTTGGTGCCAGGACTGACCATCTCGGCGATCATGTTCGGCTCGATCGGGACGGCAATCGGCATGTTCGAGGACCTGCGCGGTGGCTACATGGATCGGGTTCGGTCCCTGCCCGTCGCACCGTCGGGTCCGCTCGTTGGCACCGTTGCGGCCGAGGTCGTGCGCGCCGTCGTGGCGGTTGCCGTGCTCGTCGCCCTGGGGTACGTGTTCGGCTTCCGCTTCGAGAATGGTGTCGGCCCTGCGATCGGGTACGTGCTCGTCGCTGTGTTGTGTGCGGTGAGCGTGGCCTGGATCGGCATGGCGATGGCCACGTCGGCGGAAACACAAGAGGGGCTGGGCCCACCGCTCAATGCGCTGTTCCTGGTGCTGCTGTTCTTCTCCCAGGGACTGGTTCCGCTCGAGGCGTATCCGGGTTGGGCACAGCCGATCGTGCGCGCCAATCCCGCCACGGCCTACGTGCAGTCTCTCGATCACCTCGCCCGAGGCGGTGAGCTGGTCCGTCCGATCGCGTACGCGTTGTTGTGGTCGGCAGCACTCATACTCGTGTTCGGGACGCTGGCGATTCGCCGGCTCGCTCGAGCATCGGCGCACTAGGAGCCGAACGCCGTCAGCCCTGGAGGTCGCGCTGCGCGATCGTTGCCGCAAGGGCTGCACCGGACGCCGCAACCGCCGCGGCGACCAGCAGGGGGAGTTGACCGGTCGATCCCCACGCTGTGCCCACGGCGATCGACGACACGAGCCCAGCGATGCCGGTGATCGCTGACCGATCTCCGAGTACCGCTCCGCTGGCCGCTTTCGGTCCGAGACTGAGCAACCACGCTTTCACGGGTCCTCTGGTCATCGCGTCGGCGAGCCCGACGGTGCCGAGGGCGACCCAGACGGCAGCCGGGGTCGTCGCGAGGGCGATCAGGGCGATCGCTCCGGCGGACACGAGCATTCCAGCGATGCTGATCGCTCGCGCCGACGTCGCATCGACTAACCGGCCGATCGGGTAGCTGGCGATCGCGGTGATCAACCGCAGTACGGCGTAGCCGATCAGGATCTGCGCAACGGTTGCATCGACGTCGAGCGCGCGCAGCAGTAGCAGCGAGACCGACACGAATCCCAACGAGTGCAGCGCGATCGCCGCAAGTGCACGGCGCTGAGCCGGCGACGCCCGGGCCGATGTTGCGGCGGCAAAGTCCGACGTCGGCGCCGCATCGTCCGGTGAGGCTGGCCGTACCGGTGGAGGCGGGATGCGCCAGAGCAGGGCAACGCTGAGTGCGCACGGGATGAAGGCGACGACGAACACAGCGTCGAACGATTGATCCGACAGCTCGTAGGCGACGAGCCCGGCGAGCGGGCCGAGAAACCCGCCGGTCTTGTCCATCGCTTGCTGGATGCCGAACGTTGCGCCATGCCGATGAGCCGGCGCCTCGGCGAGCAGCACGTCGCGCGGGGCATCGCGAATCCCCTTTCCCGCGCGGTCGGCGACGCGGATGCCGAGCACCGCTGGCCACGTCGTGGCAAACGCCAACGCGAGCTTCATCGCGCTCGATAGGCCGTAGCCAGCGCGCACCCAACGAACCGGAAGCGCCCGGCTCATTCGACCAGCGATCGGTGCGACGATCGCTGCGCTGACTGCGCCTACACCGTCGATCAGACCGACGACGAACGCCGACGCGCCCAGTTGGAGCGCAAGGAACAGCGGCAGGATCGGCACGACCATCTTCGAGCCGAGGTCCTGCAGCAGCGAGACCCATCCGAAGTGCACCGCCCGGCTGCGGCGCTGACCGCCGAGTTCGGTGGAAGTCGGTGGCGAGGTCATCCAACCGTTTGATAGCGCGATAGCTCGCCGCGCGCATGGATGGCGAGGGCGTCGCCATCCATGTCGGTGACGATGTCGAGACTCACCGCTCCGTCGTCAACCCCAACGGGCGTCTCGGCGTGCGACACGCGACGCGGCACACAACGTGATGGGGAGTGCATCACGAGCAACGTAAGGTATCCCTTCCAAGTCGTTCAACCGAACGGTGCGATCCGTCGTCACCAGTGCATCGGGCGCCAACCATGCCAGCCGTGGGCGGTTGCCGCGTGGACGATGAGCTCGTCGCCGACCTCGGAGCCACCAGGGAACCCGTTGGTCAACGCGATGGCTGCGTGGCGGCCGCCGAGGCCGAGGGCGTTGGTGGCAGCGAATCCGAGCGTGCGCCCGCGGTGCGCAGCCCAGCGTGGTGTGGTCAGCGAGTCGAGCCGCAGTCCATGGCCGCCGGGCTGCGGCGCTTCGTCGTCGGTGGACGCCGGCACGTTGGCCGGTGTGGCCATCAGCGTGACCGCTCGATGCCAGTGATGGTCAGGGTCGCGGCGCGCGGCGAGCAGTTCGACATGCCAGCGGGCGAGATCATCGACCGTCGACCACAGGCCAGCGGCCGCCCGCTCCGGGTAACGGCGGTGGTGCTCGGCGAGGACCTCGCCGTCGAACGATCCTGCCGATGGGTCCGGTGGCTCGGCGAATCCCGTCGCGCTCATCGACGCCGGCCACAGCACGAGCCGGTCGACGAGCGCTGCGAAGTCGTCGCCGGTCACTTCCTCGAGGGCGAGCTCGAGCAGCTGGTACCCGCCACCGGAGTAGCGGAACTCGACGCCGGCATCGATCTCCATCGTGACCGCGCCAGAGTTCACGGAGCCCGATGCATCCTCGAAGCGTCCGAGCACCACTTCACGCTGGGTGGGGATCGGTTCGTCGGGCGCATAGCCGACGAAGCCGTGGACACCAACGCCCGCGGTGTGTGACAGCAGACGGGCCACCGTGACAGCGCCATCGTGGCCATTGCGTTGGAGCAGCCCGTTGGTGTCGGCCGCCCACGATGCGAGGTCGTCGTTCCAGGGCACGGTGCCGTCGTCGACCAGGAGGCACGCCACGAGCGCACAGAACGACTTCGACAATGATCCGATCTGGAACTGGGTGTCGCGGGTGACCGGGCGTCGGGTTGCGGGATCGATGCCGGCGGTGCCGGTCGTCCATGTGTCGGTGTCGACGATGGCCCACGCGGCCCCTGGCACGCGGTGGCGCGCAAGGAGCGCGTCGATGGTCGGCTCTTGTTCCACTGCCCGCATTGTGGCACGGTGTTCCACGATGCGAAACGGCAAGATGGCACTGCTCGTTGTTGTCGGGCTCTCCGCCGCTGCGTGTGCCAGCGACGATGAGCGGGCGACCACGACCGAAGCGGCCACCGACGAAACGACGGAAACCACCACACCGACGACGACGGCCCCAACGATCGCCGCGGCGCCCACGACCGAGGTCGAGTCGACGACGACCGAGGCGACGCCGACAGAGCCGACGCCCACCACGGTCGTCGACGTGGTCGACCCGGACGTGTCGGTGACCGAGCTCGACTGCGCCGACCAGTTGCCGAGCTATGTCGAAGACCGCATCCCCGACGGTGCGGCATCCCCGCGTCTGTCGTGCTGGTCGATGAATACCCTCGAGGACTACGGAGCCACCGACGCCGACGCTCGGCGGATCGACGTGACCTACTACATCTGGCAATCGGCCGCCGCGCCCGACGACCGCAGCGCCGACCCGATCGTCTACCTACCCGGCGGTCCACGGGGCAGTGCGTACAACAGTCTCATTCCGTTCACCAATGTCGACGTGCAGGGCACGCGCGACCTGATCCTCGTCGACACCCGCGGCAACTCGCCCGTGCCCGGCGATGACACTGGTATTCCCCGCAGCGGGTGCCCCGAGCTGTACGACACGGCCATTGCAGTGTTCGCTGCCAACGAGTCGATCGGTGCCGAGTACACAACGCTGCTCGACGGTTGGCAGACCTGTCTCGATCGGTTGCAGGCCGACGGATGGGACCTGGCGCAGTACAACACCAAGAACGCGATCGAAGATCTCGAGCAGCTGCGGTCGGCGCTCGGCATCGATCAGTGGAACGTGTACGGCGAGTCGTACTCCACCCGCTACATGCTCGAGTACCTGCGCCAGCACCCCGACGCGATCCGTGCAGCGGTCATCGACTCGGCGACGCCGCCCGACACGGCCATCTGGGCTCCGGCAACCGTCGGCGCGGCGGTCGATGCGGTGTTCCAGACCGTGGTCGACGGCTGCGCCGCATCGGCTGAATGCAGCGAATCGTTCGGTGACGTACGCGCCAACCTCGACGCCGCAGTTGCCCGACTCGACGAGACCCCGCGCACTGTCGAGATCACCCACCCATTGACCGGCGAGCCGGCAACCGTGTCGATCGACGGGCGCGACCTCGCCTTCGGCATCGGCGAGTTGCTCGATCCGGCAACGCTGCCGGCGATCCCGGGCATTGTGGCCGCGATCGCCGCGGGCGACGACGCGTTGATCGACGCAAGCGCAGCATCGCTGCTGGGGATCGCCGACGGCGGACTCGGGCTGAGCGCCGCCACGGTGTGTCACGACTTCGGCATCGATCCCAACCGGGTGATGGCCAGCGTCGACAGTGCCGTGGCCACCGACGGACCGTGGGAGCACCTGGGCTACCTGTCGAACATGCCCTGTGAGATCGTCGACGTGCCACCTGCCGACCAGCAATTCAACGAGCCGGTGGTCAGCGACGTCCCGACGTTGGTGGTGGTGGGTCTACTCGACAGTTCGACCCTGCCGGCCGATGGGCTGGCAGTCGCCGATCAGCTCGCCAACGCCACACGCCTGGTGTTCGAATACGAGGGCCACGTGCCGGTGCGCACCAGCGAGTGCGCACAGCAGATCGCCCGGGCATTCTGGGACGACTTCGATGCCGTTGACGCGAGCTGCGCCGCCGCCGCCAACGCGCAACCGATCGTGTCCGGCGGCTGAAGTGGAGGATGAGATGACCAACAGTCCAGGGGCCCTCGACGGCATCACGGTGCTCGACATCACCCAGGTGATGGCCGGCGCGTATTGCGGCATGTTGCTGGCCGATCTGGGGGCCGACGTGATCAAGGTGGAGCGACCGGGCATCGGCGACCTCACACGGTGGGCGGGCGAGGGCGTCGATGCCTTCGGCACGATGAACCGCAACAAGCGGTCAATCGCCATCGATTACCGCAACTCGCAGGGAGCTGACACGCTGCGCCGCCTTGCGGAAACCGCCGACGTCGTGGTGGAGAACCATCGGCCCGGCACCCTCGCCAAGCACGGGCTCGGCCCCGACGATCTGCGGGCGATCAATCCGCGCCTGGTGTACTGCTCGATCTCTGGATTCGGGGCCGTCGGGCCGCGTGCGGATCAGAGTGGCTTCGACCTGATGGCCCAAGGGATGAGCGGAATCATGTCGATCACCGGCGAGGTCGGCGGCGATCCATGCAAAGCCGGCGTGCCCCTCGCCGATCTCAACGCCGCGGTGTTTGCCACCATGGGCATCAACGCCGCGCTCGTGCGGCGCAGCATCACCGGCGAAGGCCAAACCGTGACCACCTCGTTGCTCGAGTCGTCGATCGCCTACCTCGTGTGGGAAGCGATGTCGTGGTTTCAGCAGGGCGTGCTCGCCGAAGCCGGCGGGTCGGCCCACCGCCTGTCGGCGCCGTACGAGGCGTTTCCCACCGCCGACGGATGGATCACGATCGCCGCACCCACCCAAGACGCCTGGATTGCCCTGTGCGCAACGCTCGAGCGCAACGACCTGGTCGACGACGAACGATTCCGCAGCGCCCGTCGTCGACTGGCGAATCGGGCCGAGCTGGCCGACGAGATCGCGACGACGACACGCACTCGACCGACCGGGGCATGGAGCTCGCTGCTGCACGACGCCAACGTGGCGTCCGGCCCCGTGCATCGACTCGACGAGGTGTGGGACGACCCCCAGGTGGTCGCCACCGACATGGTCGAAGGCGATGGCCCGGCCCGTCGAATCGGGCATGCAGTGAAGTTCTCCGACACGCCGATGACGGTGCGTTCCGCTACCCCAGGGTTGGGCGAGCACTCGCGCGAGGTGCTGGCCGAGCGAGGGTTCGGCAGCGACGAGATCGACGCACTGTTCGAGGCGGGAGCGGTCGCCGAGCCGGAGGCGGGGGCCACATGAGCAGTGAGACGGCGGCCGACGTGGTGCGCGCCGACCGACCGGCGCCGCATGTGCTGCGCATCACCATCGACCGGCCGCCGGTGAACGCCATCGATAGCACCGCCCAACGAGCGATCGCCGATCTGCTCGAGACCGCGACCGACGACCACGACGTGCGGGCGATCATCATCACCGGCGCCGGCCGCCACTTCTGTGCGGGGGCCGACTTGCGCGAAGAACAAGACATCGAACGCGACGACGTCGGAGAGTTTCTCGGCGGCATCGGGCGGCTCCTCGACGCCATCCGCCATCACCGTGTCCCGGTGATCGCTGCGGTCAACGGAGCGGCCCACGGCGGTGGGCTGGAGCTGGCGTTGTGCTGCGACATCCGTATCGGCGACGACAAGGTCAACTTCGGAGCGGCTGGAGTGAATGTGGGCCTGGTGGCCAACTTCCGTGGGCTCACGCGAGCCATCGGCGATGCCCGTGCCCGGCACATGCTGCTCACCGGGTGGTCGTGCCGTGGTCAGCAGGCGCTCGATTGGGGGCTCGTCACCGAGCTGGTCAGTGCCGACGAGTTGGGCGACCGGGCCGTTGCCATTGCCGAACGGGTCGCCAGCCGTTCGCCGCTGTCGGTCGAGACGACCAAACAGTGCATGAACGAGTCGATCGACCTCGACGAAACCGAGGCGACCAAGCTCCAGGCGCGTTCCTTCGCCCGCCTGTTCCGCACTCGCGACCACGCCGAGGCGTTGACCGCCTTCTTCGAGAAACGACCAGGGGTGTACGAACGCCGATGAGCGCATCACAGATCTGGCAGCACGACGCCGTCGGCCAGGCCGAGCTGATCCGCACGGGCGAGATCGCTCCCGAGGCGGCTGCCGATGAGGCGATACGTCGAGCGGAACGGCTCGATCCAACC